>NZ_MAIF01000156.1:0-3459 GCF_001729395.1 Methanosphaera sp. A6
ATATAAAAAAAAATATTACAAACTTTAAAAAAAAACTTATTTTTTAACAAATTTTAATAAATTTAACTTCTATAAATATTAAAAAGGAGGAACGTTATGAATAAAAAAATATTACTTACTTTATTAGTAATAATAATGTTTTTTAGTATTTCTTCTGTTTATGCAGTAGATAATTCTATAGATTCATCTAACACATATTCAAATTTAAATACTTTAAAACATACTGATACATACCAATCTTCCCTCATAGATAATATAAACGAAAATATATCATCTAAAACGGTAGAAAAAGAAATATCAGTAGAAACTAAAGAAAAAACAGAAAAATCTATAACAAAGAGTGATAATAAGTTAAATACCAATAACTATGTAGTTAACAAAAAATCAAGTGATACTCAAACTAAAGTAGATGTTATTTCCAAAGATACATCTACAAAAAAAGTAAATAAAACTTTGAAAACTACAGATAATTATTACTTCAATGCTTCTGTTACAAATGATGGTGATGGAAGTAAAGATAATCCATGGAAAACAATTAACCAATTAAATTTCAACAAGATTACAAATGGAAGTACTGTATATATATCCAATGGTAATTATAATGTAGATAATATTGATGTTAATATTGATGTTAATATTATTGGTGAAAATACCAATAAAACCATAATAAAAGGATATAATACATATGATGAAGTATTTAATTTTAATAAGCATACAACAATAACAAATATAACATTTACAAATTCAAGTACAAAAGTAATTTATAATACTGGTACACTTGAACTTAATAATTGTATTTTTAAAAATAACAATATAACATCATATGATGCATGTATAAAAAATAATGGAAAACTAACAGTGAATAATTGTTTATTTAACAATGTATCCTCACAAAAAAGTAGTGTTATTTATAATTCAGCAAGTAATTCCATTAACTTATATCTAAAAAACTCCATATTCACAAATAACAATGCATATAAAGGTATTGTATTGTTATATGGAAGTTGTGCTCAGTTATATAACACAACATTCAATAACAATAAAGCTACTATTATGGCCGGATGCATATATTTAGAGAAAAGTTCTATGAATGTTAATTTAAGTACTTTTATAAACAATTCTGTGCTTAAAGGTACTGGTGGTGTATTCTATGTTTATGATAGTGATTTATTTGTAAATAATTCAATATTTTCCAATAACTATGCATTATTTGGTGGTGTAGCAACATTTCTAAATGGTTCTGGTGATGGAGAAGAGATAACAGAATCAAAACACAACAGTACAATAATAAATTCTTCTTTCACAAACAACAAAGTATTATATGATGGAGGAGTATTCTTTGATGTATATTCAAATCTTGATATAAGATCATCTAATTTCACTAATAACTCTGCAAGAAATGGTGGAAGCATATATGGTGACTACTCAAAAATCAACATAAACAACACTATCTTCAAGAATAATACAGCCACATACTTTGGTGGAAGTATCTATACAAATCAGATAGATATTGCACTTAACAACAACAACTTCATAAATAACAAGGCAACAAAAGCAGAAGATGTCTACTCACAATATTCTAGAAGTTTTACCTCAAAAAACAACACACAAACAAATACTAATTCAATAATAACAAATCAAATAACAACCACTAAAAAACCACAAGTAATTATCACTAACCTAAATAATACACCAATTACAACAATACCTTCAAGTTATGATTTAAGAAAATTAAATCAAGTAACAAGTGTTAAAAGTCAAAGTGGTGGGGGTAACTGTTGGTCATTTGCAACAATGGGTGCTCTTGAATCATGTATTCTTAAAGCAACAGGTATTTCATATGATTTATCTGAGAATAACATGAAAAATATAATGGCACTATTTTCACAATCAGCATGGTGCATATCACCAAATTTAGGTGGATATGATGAAATGCCAATAACATATCTAATAAATTGGTATGGACCTACAGATGAAAATAATGATCCATATATACCAGAGATTATAGTATCTCCTCAAATTAACAATTTAATACAAATAAATAATGTGTATGGAATTCCAAGTAGAACAAATTATACTGATAATAATGAATATAAAAAAGCTATAATGAAGTATGGAGCAGTATATACTGATATTTATTGGCTTGGTTCAAATGTAGATAATACTCATAATTCATATTATTGTCATGAAAAACCAGAATATACTAATCATGCAGTTTGTATAGTTGGATGGGATGATAATTATAATAAAAATAACTTCATAACTCCAGCACCAGGAAATGGTGCATTTATTATTAAAAATAGTTGGGGTACAAGTTCTGGTGAAAATGGATATTATTATGTATCATACTATGATGAAAGTATATTAAATACATGTGATGATATATATGGTGCTGGTGGATTTACATTCATAATCAACAACACAGAAACTTATGATAAAATATACCAATATGATGTTGGTGGAATAAGTAACTGGCTTGAATCCAATAAATATGGAAATTATTCTAATGAATATATATCCTCTGGTAATGAATTAATAAAAGCATTTGGTACATATGTAAGTGATTTAACTAATAATTATACTGTAAGTATCTATGTGAATAATGTATTAAAACATACACAAAAAGGATTATTCACACATCTTGGATATGAAACAGTACAAGTTACAAAATCAATTAATGTAAAAACTAACGATAAAATAAAAGTAGTTCTAGAATTAGTATCATCTTCAACAGTACAAATTCCAATATCTGAAAGTAAATATACAAGAATAGTTTCAACAACTAATTCATATGTTAATGGTAAAACTAATTCAGATAGTGTAGCTTGTCTTAAATTATATACTTCAGAAATTAATAAATCAGAAGTAGATGCAGTTGTTACTAAATCTAACCTAACAAATACACAACTATTAATAAATATCCATGATACTAATGGTAATTCAATAAACACTGGTACAATAACTATAAAAGAAAATAACACAATATTAAAAACAGTACAAGTTACAAGTAATCAAACTTATGTTGATTTAGGAATTAAAAAAGGAATACATCTTATTACAGTATGTTATAATGCAAGTAATTATGCACCATCAAATACAACTTTATTGTTAAATATTGGGGCAACTACAATTAATTCTGATGTATTAAATAGTGATCTTAAAAATACTACAATAAAGGTAGTTGTAAGAGATTCTAACAATAACTTAGTAAATAGTGGTAGAGTTGTAATTTATAATAACAATAACTTATTAACAAACACTACACTTATAAATGGACAGGCAATTATTGTTTTAAATCTAAATGCAGGAACACAAACACTAAATATATTATATTTAGATGATAATTTATATCAATCATCAAATATAACCCAGACAATAACAGTTAAAGCAATAGACACTAAAATGTCAGTAGTGGCTTATAGTAAATTAACAACAAACTCAACAATAGAAGTAACAGTA
>NZ_MAIF01000157.1:0-8420 GCF_001729395.1 Methanosphaera sp. A6
CTCTTTATATAAAGACTTTTTTTATGCTTATTTTTCACAATAGAATTATTTAAAGTGTAAATTTTTAATTTAAACCGTTTCAAGCATATTTCTATTTTTTTATTGAAAAAAATCAAAAATCAACTAAGTTTCCTGACAATGACCACAAGAAAGCGTAACATTTATATATAATAATTTAAATATATAGTATTAACCTTTATGTAGGTTATTATTTTTCAATGGTTAAATCCATCCAAAATATAAAAATAAACTTTTTTATACGCGGGGGTGGTCGAGCGGTCAAAGGCGATAGGTTGAGGGCCTATTGAGGTAGTCTCTTCGCGGGTTCGATTCCCGTCTCCCGCATTTAATTTCAAAAACTTTTTTTAAAAAAAATTATATTTTAATTGTAACTTTTAAATTACAACCCTTTTTTAAATCATTAATTAAATCTTTATCCAAGTCTCTTGCAGCCTTATTAGAATTAATCATCAATGTACGATTACATGTAAAATCACTTTTTCGACAAACCATGTCAGTTGGATGATTAAGTGTTAATTTTGAACATCCAAAACCTATTATAGAGTCATGTGCATTATCTGTTTCTAATATCAATTCTATTTTTGTATTATCAGTTTTTATTTTTTCTTTTAAAGTACTTGGTAAATCATTTAATATTGTATTACTACAAACACCAATTATACAATCACCCTTTAGTGTTAATGTTTTATCAGTTGTTATTTCAAAAGTAGATTTATGATGGGACGTTATATTTTCATGTCCCCTTGCTAAAAAACTATACTCCATATAATCACGTAAAATCCTATTTTAAATTATTCCACTTAATATTTATAAAACTTATATTGAATAAATTTTATGGAAAACTAGAATTTATATTAGATTATTAAAATAATAGTAATATATAAAAGAATAAATTAATTTTAGATTTTGAAGGGAAATAAAATGGAAATACCTGATAAAGGAAATTATTGTTTAATTATTAAAATGAAAAATGATTGTACAATTAAAATAGGTGCAAAAGGAAATATTGATTTTAAAAAAGGTTATTATGTTTATGTTGGTTCAGCATTAGGGACATTATCTAATAGAATAAAAAGACATCTATCTAATGATAAGAAAAAACATTGGCATGTGGATTATTTATTACTTAATAAAAATACTGAAATTAAAGAAGTGATATACACATACTGTACTAAAAAAATAGAATGTAATATAGCCTATAATATACAAGAAGATGCAACTAATTATATTGAAAGTTTTGGATGTTCTGATTGTAAATGCATGTCTCATTTATATTATTTTAACAACTATACTGATGCTCTAAATAGTAGTATTAATTCTTATAAAAAAATAAATTATAAACCATATACATGGTTTTAAACATATGAATAGAAGAACTCTTCAAATTCCTCAATACCCATAGGTGTTGGTGTAGAAAATTCCTGATTATTCATAATATTGTTTATAAGTTCAGAATAGATTTTTGACTGACTAGAATCAGGGAAAGTTTCAACAACTGTACTTGCCTTATATTCACTTGTCTGAACAAGTTCACATCTGGGAATTATACCCATAATCTTACTTGAAATAAGTGATGCAAACTCTGTAACCACTTCCACCTCATTTTTCACATTCCTACAGTTACAAATAATACCACCAAGTTTACCATTTAATTTCTTAATTCCCTTAGCAATATTATTTGCAGCATATAATGACATGTATTCTCCACTAGTTACAATATATACTTCATCAGCATAATCCTCACGTAATGGTACACTAAAACCACCACATACAACATCACCTAAAACATCATATATTACTAAATCAGGATCATTATCAAATGCACCAATTTTATCAAGTAGGTTCATTGCAACAATTACACCCCTACCAGCACAACCTACTCCTGGTTCAGGTCCACCAGATTCTACACATAAAGTATTATTATATCCTTCATATACAATATCTTCAAGTTCAGGTTGAGTATTATCTCTCATTGTATCAAGTATTGTTGGTATACGTTTACCTACCAATGTTCTTGTAGTATCAGCCTTAGGATCACAGCCAATAACAAATGTTGAATTATCATATGCTGCAGCCATATTTGATACTGTTGTTGATTTTCCTATTCCACCCTTACCATATATTGCTATTTTTTTTAAAACCATATTTTACACATCCTTTATTTGTACTTTTTTATACACATGATCATTTTCACGAACAATACCATTTATTTTTATACCTACATCTTCTTTTGAAACTTTATCTACATTCACTCCATTAACTTGCATGGATGTTACCTTCTCTGTAATACTACCAGTTTTATTTCCCTGAATTATTATAGTATCATTTACTTCTAAATCAGACCATAACTTAATTTCAGCCACATTGATTTTCTTATAGAAATTTGTTACCTGACCAATATCCACCTTTTTATATGTTGCCTTATTATCAAAACTCGTTAATTTAGGAGTTCTATAGTAAAATCCAGTGTCGAATCCCCTGTTAAATACTGAACTTAACTCTTTTTTCCATTTTAATAATAAATCAGGTGATTTTTTCTCCCATTCACCACTTTCATATAAATCAATTGCTTGTCTATAACAGTTTGTAACTGTTGCCACATAATCTGCAGGTCTTGCTCTTCCTTCTAATTTAAATGCATCTATTTTTGATTCTATTAAATCAGGAATATGTTCAATCATACACATATCTCTTGGACTTAGTATACGTGAATTTTCTATGGAATTGTTTTCAGGATTAGATAATATCAATTCCTTATTTTCTGTTGATTTAAGTACCCATTCCTGCCTACATGGTTGTAGACATTCTCCACAATTAGCATTTCTATCATAGAAATATGAACTTAAAAAGCACCTGCCAGATACTGCTACACACATTGCTCCATGAACAAATGTTTCAATTTCTATTGGAGATTTTCTTTTAATAGTACAAATATCCTTTAATGATAATTCTCTTGATAAAACAGCCCTTGATATTCCTAATTCCTTATATAATTTCAGTGCTTCTACATTTGTAATGTTTGCTTGAACACTTAGATGTAGAGGAATTGATGATTTATTTGCTATGTTAATCATACCCATATCTGAGATAATTAAAGCATCAACATCATATTGTTCCAGTTTATCTAATTGTTTCCCATATTTTTCTAATTGATTATCTGAAACTATAGTATTAGTACAAACATATAATTTTTTATTGTTATCATGACACTGAACTACTATATCTTTAATATCTCCAATATCAATATTTGCAACATTTGCACGCATATTATAGTCAGTAATTCCCACATATACAGAATCAGCATTGTTATTTATTGCAGCACTTACTGAACGTTTATCTCTTGCTGGTGCTAATAATTCAACCATATTATCAGAAACCTGTAAAAAAAGATTAAAAAAAAGATTTAAAAAAGTGATTTATTCATTATCTAATAAATCATCTGGTATAACTGTTGGATAATCCCCAGTTATACATCCTAAACATAAGTCTTCCCTTGGAGTTCCTATTGATTCTACCAGTCCCTCAATACTAATATATCCAATAGAATCAACACCAATTTCATCACATATTTCTTCAGTAGTTCTATCCACTGCAAGTAACTCTTCTTTTGTAGCCATTGCAATTCCATAGAAACAAGGAGATATTATTTCTGGACATCCTACTAGTAAATGAACTTCACTTGCTCCAGCATCACGTAACATTTTAATAATAGTTTTTGAAGTTGTACCTCTAACTACACTATCATCAATAACTATTACACGTTTATCTTTAATTACTGAATTAAGTGTGTTCATTTTAAGTTTTACTGCAATATCCCTATCTTTTTGTGTTGGCATGATAAATGTTCTTCCAACATACCTATTTTTAATTAAACCTTCAGCATAAGGTATTTTAGATTCACGAGCATAGGCAAGTGTAGCTGGAATTGCAGAATCTGGAACTGCTATTACTACATCAGCATCAATTGGATATTCCTGAGCTAATCTTTTACCCACATTTAATCTAACCTCATAAACACTTTTATCAAAGATTATACTATCTGGTCTAGCAAAATATAAATATTCAAACATGCAATTAGCAGTATGTTCTTCTTTTGGTAGGAAATAACTTGTTTCTTTTCCATTGTCTATTTCTAATATTTCACCAGGTTCTATTGAACGAATATATGGAATATCTAAAGAATCAAAAGCAACTGTTTCTGATGCTATTACTAAAAATTCATCACTTCTACCTAAAGCCAATGGTTTCATACCTAGAGGATCTCTTACAGCATACAATACACCATTAATTAATATAACTAATGAGTATGATCCTATTAATTTAGAACATGTTTTTTGAATTGCTAATACAACATCCCCACTTTTATTATATTCATCTATTATAAGATGACATATTACTTCAGAATCTGTTGTAGATTTAAATTCATGATTTGATTCTAATAATTCCTTTCTTAAACTAGTAGAATTAACAATATCTCCATTATGTCCTATGGATATTATTATATTTTCTTTATGTTCTACAAATGGTGAACAGTTTTCATGAGATGAATCTCCTGTTGTAGAGTATCTTACATGACCTATTCCAACATTACCATTTAATATATCAAGTAGATTGTTATCAAAAACATCTGAAACTAAACCCATACCTACATGAGTATTTATTCTTCCTTCTTTTAAAACACTTATTCCTGCAGATTCTTGTCCTCTATGTTGAATAGTATACAAACCAGAGTAAATCCAAGAAGCTACATCTACTGATTCATCATAAGAGTATACACCAACAACACCACATTTATCTTGCAAATCATTTTGCACGTTTTGTCTCCCCATATTATATTATTATATTATAAAAAAAAATTGAAGTTGAAATAATTAATTATAATATTTAATTTAGATTTTTCAAAAATTAAAAAACATAAAATAAAAAAAATATAAATCCATATAATAATATAAATTCAATATAAATATTAAAAATAATATTAGCTATCTATAAATTATAAAATATAAAAAATAAATATCCGAGGGATTTAAATGCGTTTATTAAATGATTTAATTGGAAAAGAAGTTTTAGACCATACAGCATTAGTTATTGGAAAAGTTAAAGATGTGGAAATAGATACCTCATCAAATAAAATTGAATCTGTTATCATATCAAAAGGTGGAATTGGTGAAAGTATTGGAATTTCTAAAGCTGAAAGTTTAGTTCCTTTTGAAATGATAAACCGTATTGGTGATAAAGTAATTCTTAAAAAAGCAATAAATGAAGCAGAACAACTTGTTGAAGAATTAGAAAATGAAATATAAGGACATATTACAATGACAGACTATAAAAATAAATTAATAAACTTATTAAAAGAAAATAATGTAATTAAATTTGGAAAATTCACATTATCTTCAGGACGTGAAAGTGACTACTATGTTGATATGAAAAAAGCAATAACTGAACCTGAAATACTAGATTGTGTAGCTCATCTTATAACCAATGAAATAGAACATGATAATATTGATAAAATAGCAGGACCTGCATTAGGAGCAGTTCCTATTGCTACAGCAACATCATTAATATCAAAAAAACCAATGTTAATGATTAGAAAAGCTAAAAAAACATATGGTACAAGTAAACAAATTGAAGGTGAATTACTTGAAAATGATGATGTTGTAATAGTTGAAGATGTTACAACAACTGGTGGTTCTTTATTAAAAGCCATAAATGTTATTGAAGATAATGGTGGAAATATAGTTAAAGCATTTGTAATTGTAGATAGAGAAGAAGGTGCTCAAGAAACATTTAAAGAAAATAACATTGAATTCACACCACTTTTAACTATTAGTGAATTTAAAAAATATTTATAATTCTAACTAAAAAATAACTCTATACTAAATAAAAAACAAGTTATTTCTGTAGATACCAACACCACATTTAATAAATAAATATTTAAACTATTATATTATATAAAAAAAATATATTATCATACGAGGGGATAATATGAATTCAAAAGAAATTATTGGAATGAAAATAATAGATAAAAATGCAAAAGATGTTGCAAAAATAGCAGAAATTAGTTTTGACACAAAAACATATGGAATAACAAAAATAATTGCTTCAACTGGAAATCCTATAAGTAAAAAATTTTATGAAATAGATCCTAAAAATATACTTGCATTAGGAGATTATTTATTAATTGACACAACTGTTGAAGAATTATCTCAAAATAAATTAGATAAAATACCTGAATCTACAGGAACAAACATAAAAATTAATGAAAGTGTTGGAAAAACTGTAATTGATGCTGATGGAAATGTTGCTGGTAAAATAGCTAATATTGATATTAACTTTGATAATCTTGAAGTTGAAAATGTAACTCTTGCAAAATCTTCATCATTTGGAAAACCAAAGGATATCTACACATTATCTAAAGAGGATATTGAAAGATTTGGAGATTATGTTATTACTAATAAAAAAATTCCAAATTCAGAAAAAGTAGATGAAGAATCTGAAAAAACAGAAGAAAAAACCGTGGATATTGAATAAGAATAAAAATATTTATTCTTAATTATTTTTTTTATATTAACTTTTTTAATTCATCTAAATTTAATTTAATAAAATCCCTAGCTTTATAATCAGACAATAATTTATATTGTTTCTTATGTGTTTTTTTATATGCTATTTCCAGAACTTCTTGTAACTCCTCAATATCTGTATTTATTATTATATTCAGTTGTTTTTTCTGCTTTTCATTTAAATTATCCAGATTACTTTTAACAGTTGAGTTAAATTTTTTAACTACATTAGTATTTCTTTTTATTACTGTACCCATTAAAAAGGAGGGTGTCATTGTAAATAGAAAATCATATTCTTTTAAATCATTGTAAGTTATTTTATCCACCATAAATTAATCTCCATTAATATCTTTCATAGATATAATATATTATTTTAACGAAATAACATTATTTTTTTATCTATTTAATAATTTATATTATATTCATTATTTAAACAGAGAAAATAGAATATATAATTCAATATACGAATAAAATTCCATTATTCTTTTATAAAATTTGATTATTATATATTAAAAGAAATATATAATTATATCTATTAAATGAATTCTTTTATTTTTTGTAAAATAATATCTAAAATTCATTAAATAGATCAAATTCGAAAAATAACAGTTAACTATCACTCAATACATCTAAAAACAGAGCTATTATGAGTATATTCTTTTAATAAAAACAAGTAACTAATCCACCATATCTATAGAATATGAAAAAATAGTAACTTAATAAATAAAAAAATATCTTCAATTATATACTATTAACAATAACAACAAATAGTTTAATACTACCACAAAAAATATTATGATAATTAAAAAGAACAAATACAACTGAAACAAATAATATTTTGAAATAAATAGAATTAACTCTATTTTATCTTAAAATACTACTTTTTTTTAGAAAAATAGCCCAATTACATCTTTAAAACTCAAAAAAAGAAATATTTTAGAAAAAAGATTTATATGCTATGAACTAGTTAAATAATAGTAAGTTAATTATCTACTAGATAATTAACATTTTTTGACTGAAAAATAAATTATATCCAAATTATATAATTATAAGGAGGTTTTATAATTAAGGGTTATCATGTAGCAATTCTATTTGTGGTGATAATTACACTACTAATAGGATCAGTTGCAGCTGCAGATACTACTTCAAACACTACAACATTTAATAAACAGACAAGTAGTATTTCTAGCACAACTACCCCTGAAGTTCAAAAAACACAAGCAACAACACACAAATCAATAGAAAACTCAACACAAGCAACACAAAACACCCAAATTAAAACAGAAAACACAAAAATACAAACTGTAACTAATGCAAATAAAGTTACAACAAACAATAAAGTAGAAAATACAAGTATAACAAAAACAAATAAAAGTTTGAAAAGTAGTAGTGCTAAAACTGCAACAAAAACGTCAGTCACATCCATTAGAGGAAATAAAGGCGCTAAAATTACTATAAAAGCAACAGTAACTACAAATAATGATTTAAAAGTAGTTTCTGGTAAAACAGCATTTAAAATAAATGGAAAAACAATAGGCCAATCAACAGTAAAAAATGGAGTTACAACACTACCATACACAATACCAACAAGTTGGGCTGATGAAACATATAAAATCACCGTTGTTTATGGTGGAAATAATCAATATGCTTCATCAACTGGAACAGGAACACTTGGTTTAGATAAAACTGTTCCTACAAAAACACAAGTTACACCAATAAAAGGTAAACCTGGACAAAAAATCAATATACAAGCAACAGTAACAACACAAAAAGGTGCAAAAGTAACATCAGGAAACACAGCATTTAAAATAAATGGAAGACCAATAGGCCAATCAACAG
>NZ_MAIF01000158.1:0-19759 GCF_001729395.1 Methanosphaera sp. A6
ATATTAAAAATAAATAAAACCTATTTTTTAATATTCATTATATTAAAATATTACAAATAACTATTAAGAATAAATCAGAAGTTTTATAGTAATTAACTGGAATATATCATGAAAAACCATTATAAAAACAAGAACATGTATTCTAAAAAATAAATCTAAAAATCCACAAATACTCAGAAATATTATAATAGGTATACTAAAATACATTTTCTTAATAGGTAAACTTATATATAGTTTAGAAGTAATATATAATATAGTATTCCAACTGATGAATACTTCCTTAAAACTTTAATATGTTTTTTAACAAATTTTCTATTATGGAAAAATTATCAATATTCGTGCCAAATAGCTTTTTGGCCGAATCAAAAGATTCAAAAATAAGAACATATAAAGTTGGATTAATTGGAAGATATGCTGCTCTATTTAGGGCTAATAATATCGTTATTTACAATGATAATTCAGACGGAGGTAGTAGAGATG
The DNA here is from genome assembly GCF_001729395.1 of Methanosphaera sp. A6. NCBI lineage: Archaea > Methanobacteriati > Methanobacteriota > Methanobacteria > Methanobacteriales > Methanobacteriaceae > Methanosphaera > Methanosphaera sp. A6. Next base: position 481 of record NZ_MAIF01000158.1, read on the forward strand.
ATGCTCTCTATATGAAAACTATCCTAGAATACATGGATACACCTCAATACTTGAGAAAACAAGTATTTCCGATTACACCGGAGCTGAAAAATGTAGGAATACTTCCACCACTTAGAACACCACATCATCCAGCAACTGATGAAGCTAATGTTGGCGACTTCAGAAAAGGATTAACAACTAAACGTGTCCGTAAAGGTACAATGGTTGATATAGGTGTGGGACGTCTTGCATTATGTAAGGAAAAACTAAGTGTCAATAAAGTACTAAGTTTTCGTATAGAAAAACTAGGTAAAGAAATTTTAATAGAACCTGATGAACCTGATAGTGTTTATTGGGGATATGATGTAATTACTAGTGACAGTAACCTCTATGACAGCATAACCATGATGAAAAATAAACCAGACTTGGTTATTGGAACATCAAAATATGCTCCAAATATTAATTCTATTCTTGATGAGGTTCAAACAAGCATTCAACAAGCTAATCATGTAGCTATTTTATTCGGAGGTCCATACTCTGGAATAAACAGCTTAATAAATGAACGTAAACTCGATTATGAAGTTAATACAGTCCCTAAACAGGGAACTGAAACAGTCAGAACAGAGGAAGCAGTAGCTAGTACATTAGCAATATTGAATATTTTACTTAATTAAATGGTATTTTATTACTTAAACTGTAAATAACACATTTAAAACAAATATAAAATTAGGAGAAAATAACATGACTAGACATCACCAACCAAGAAAAGGATCGGTTGCATTCAGTCCTCGTAAAAGAGTGGCTAGAGAAACACCTCGTGTAAGTACCTGGCCAGAACTCGATGAGGCTGGGCTTCTCGCATTCGCAGGATACAAGGTGGGTATGACCCACGTGACGGCTCTGGATTCTAGAAAAGGTTCTCCAACAGAAAACATGGAACTTTCAGTTCCAGTTACAATATTAGAGGCACCACCTTTAGTAGTGTTGGGAATTAGAGCTTACACAAAAACAACTTACGGATTAAAAACTTTAACTGATGTTATCGCAAATGATAATTTAGATGATGAATTATCAAGAAAAATCTCAGTTCCAAAATTCGATGATATAGAAGCAAAAATTGAAGAACTAAGAAATAAAATCGATGACATTGATGAAATAAGAGTTCTAATTCATACAAAACCAAAACTTACCAGTGTGCCTAAGAAAAAACCAGAAGTTCTTGAATTTGGTTTAGGTGGAAAATCTGTAGAAGATAAATTAGAATATGCTATTAGTATATTAGGTAAAGAAATTACACCTCAAGATGTATTCCAAGAAGGAGAATATACAGATGCAATAGCTACCACCAAAGGTAAAGGAGTTCAAGGACCTGTAAAAAGATTCGGTGTAAGAATCCAATATGGTAAAGCAGCACGTAGTGGTATAGAAAGACACGTTGGATCTATAGGACCATGGACACCTAACAGAACAATGTGGACCGTTGCAATGCAAGGTCAAATGGGTTACCATAAAAGAACAGAATATAACAAAAAACTCCTAAAAATAGGAGATGAATCTGAGGTTGACTTAATAAACCCAGATGGTGGATTTGTAAAATATGGATTTGTAAAAAATAATTATATCTTAGTAAAAGGTTCATTACCTGGACCATCAAAAAGATTAGTTGTTTTAAGAAAAGGAGTAAGAAATGCAAGTAAACAAGTAACTGCTCCAGAAATATCTTACATAAGCACAACTTCAAAACAGGGAGTCTAAATATAAAGAGTGATAAGTATGGCAAAAATTAACGTTTATTCATTAAAAGGCGACATCACCGAGGAAATTGAGCTCCCAGAAATATTTGAAGAAGAATACAGACCAGATGTAATTAAAAGAGCTGTAATTTCTATGCAAACTGCTAGAATTCAACCATGGGGTACAGACCCAATGGCTGGTAAAAGAACAACAGCAGAATCATTTGGTTCCGGTAGAGGAGCAGCAATGGTACCTCGTGTAAAAGGATCCTCAAAAGCAGCATTTGTACCACAAGCAATTGGTGGTAGAAAAGCACATCCTCCACGAGTAAATACAATTTATCATGAAAAAATTAACAAAAAAGAAAGAACCTTAGCAATAAGATCAGCTATTGCAGCAACTGCTAACAAAGAATTAGTAGAACAAAGAGGTCACCAAGTTTCAGAACTTGAACAAATTCCTTTTGTTATAGATGATGAAATTGAAACTGTAAAAACAACAAAAGAAACCAGAGAAATCTTCAAAGATTTAGGTATTATGGATGACATAGTAAGAGCTAAAAAAGGAAGAAAAATTAAATCTGGTAAAGGAAAACTAAGAGGAAGAAAATACAGAACACCTAAAGGTCCTCTAGTAGTTGTTGGTAATGATCGTGGAATAAGTTTAGGAGCAAGAAACCATGCTGGTGTAGATGTTGTTGAAGTAAATAATATTAACGCAGAATTACTTGCACCTGGAACTCATGCAGGAAGATTAACAATTTACACAAAATCTGCTATAGAAAAACTTGGAGATTTATTCCAAAAAAATAGGAGTTAGTTATTATGGATCCATATTCAGTAATAATAAAACCACAATTATCAGAAAAGACAATGAATCAAATTTATGATGAAAATAAAATCACATTTGTGGTTCGTAGATCTGCTAATAAAAGAGTAATTAAAGAAGCTTTCCAAGATTTATACGATACAAAAGTTGTAGGCGTAAATACTCATATCACTCCTAGAGGAAATAAAGTTGCTACAATTGAATTAGAAGAAGCTGATGCAGCAGAAGATATTGCTGTAAGATTAGGTGTATTCTAAGTAGGATTTAAATAGGAGGATTAATTATGGGAAAACGATTGATTATTCAAAGAAGAGGTCGAGGAACTCCAACATACCGTAGTTCATCACACAGATTCAGAGGAAAAGTAGCATACCGTTCTTATGATAAACTTGAAAGAGAAGGAAGTTTAACAGGTATTGTTATAGATATTATACATGATCCTGGACGTTCAGCACCAGTTGCAGTAGTTAAATTCGATAATGGTGAAGAAAAATTAGTTCTTGCACCAGAAAGTATTGCAATTGATGATGAAATAGAATGTGGTGTATCTGCATCTATTGAACCAGGAAACACATTACCATTAAGTGAAATTCCAGAAGGAACTCCAGTTTTCAACATTGAAAATAACCCTGGAGATGGTGGAAAATTTGTAAGATCATCTGGAACATATGCATCTTTAATTACACATGATGTTGATAAAACAATGATTGAAATGCCATCAGGTGAATTAAAAGCATTCAACCCAAGAAGTAGAGCTACTGTTGGTGTTGTTGCAGGTGGAGGAAGAAAAGAAAAACCATTCCTTAAAGCTGGTAACAGATATCACGCATTAAAAGCTAAAGGTAAGAAAATGATGACTGTTAGAGGTGTTGCAATGAACGCTGTAGATCACCCACACGGTGGAGGTAACAGACAACATCCAGGAAGACCTACTACTATCTCAAGACATGCACCTGCAGGTAGAAAAGTTGGTTCCATAGCAGCTAAACGTACAGGTAAAAGACGATAGAAGGAGGCACTTAATTGGCTCGTAAGATTTTTAAATTCAGAGGATATACTCTTGAAGAGCTTCAAGAAATGTCACTTGATGAAGTTATAGAATTATTACCATCAAGACAAAGAAGATCTCTTAAAAGAGGATTTTTACCAAGACAAGAAAAAGTTCTTGATAAAATGGAAAAAGTTAAAGATATGAAAAATGATAGTGGAAGACCAATAGTTATTAAAACACATTGTCGTGATATGATTGTACTTCCAAATATGGTAGGATACACTTTTGGTATCTACAATGGACAAGAATTTGTTGAAGTAACAATACAACCTGAAATGATTGGATGTTACTTTGGAGAATTTGCACAAACACGTGGAAGAGTACAACACGGAGACCCTGGTATGGGTGCTACAAGATCATCAATGTTTGTACCACTTAAATAGATAAGGAGAATGTTATTTATGGCAAAGAAAAATACTTATTCATACCAACCTAAAGCTGATGAAAAAATAGCAAAAGCAGCAGGTCATAGTCTTAAAATTTCTCCTAAACATTCAGTGGAAATCTGTAGAACTATTCGTAACATGTATTTAGAAGATGCTAAAGCATTCTTAGAAGATGTTATTGCTAAAAAAACAGTTGTACCATTTAAAAGACACAACAAAAAAGTAGGTCACAGAAGTGATTTAAAAGGATGGCCATCTGGTAGATATCCTGTTAAAGCTGCAGCTGCAATCTTAAAAGTTTTAGAAAATGCAGAAGCTAATGCTGAAAACGAAGAATTAGATGTAGAAAACCTTAAATTAGTTCATGTTTGTGCAAACAGAGGAGTAATTATAAGAGGTTGGACTCCAAGAGCATTTGGAAGAGCAAGTCCTTCAAATACACCTACTACACACATTCAAATCGTATTAGGGGAGGCCTAAGTACACATGATTGAAAAAGATTTCGTTAAAGAAGGATTAAAAAGAACACGAATAGATGAATATCTTGAAACCAAACTCGAAAGAGCAGGATATGGTGGAATGGATATTCAAGTAACACCTGTTGGAACCATGGTTATTGTTTATGCTGAAAAACCAGGAATGGTTATTGGTAGAGGTGGAAAAACTGTAAGAGCTATTACAAAAACTCTTAAAAACAACTTTGACCTAGAAAATCCACAAGTGGAAGTTAAAGAAGTAGATGTTCCTGAATTAAACCCAAGAATCATGGCACACAAAGTTGTAGCAATGTTACAAAGAGGAATGCAATTTAGAAGAGTAGCATATTCTATTATTAGAAGAATAATGTCTGCTGGAGCTCAAGGAGTAGAAGTTACTATTTCCGGTAAAATTAGAGGTTCAAGATCAGCTTGTGCAAAATTCAATGAAGGATACATTAAAAAATGTGGAGAACCTTCAATTAAATATGTTAAAGAAGGATTTGCAACTGTTCAATTAAAACCTGGTGTACTTGGAATTTATGTAAGAATCATGCCTCCTGAAGTAACTTTACCTGACAATATAGAAATCAGTGAACCTGAAATTGTTGATGTTGAAGAACCTGTAGCTCAGGAAGTTCCTGAAGTTCAAGAATCTGAAATAGTTGAAGAAATCACTGGTGAAGATATATTAGAAGAACTTTCTGAAGAATCTGAAATAGAAGAGATTACTGAAGAAATAGAAGATGTTGAAACTTTAGAAGAATAAGGGGAATTACTTATGGTTATTTTAAGAAGTAAAGAATTAAGGGATTTAAGTCCATCAGACCTTGAAGTAAAACTTACTGAACTTCATGCTGAATATGATACTTTAGTAAGTAAAGGTGCTGTAGCTGGAGTAGACAACCCTGGTAAAATTAAAGAAACTAGAAGAACTATAGCCCGTGTTCTTACTATAATGAATGAAAACAAACAGCAGGGAGAATAAAATAGAGATGAAAATCTGTGAAATATGCGGTCTTCCAAAAGATCTATGTGTTTGTGAAGAGATAGCTCGTGAAGTTCAAAAAGTTAAAGTATATACAGTACGTCGTCGTTTTGGAAAACTTATGACTATAGTTGAAGGAATTGATGAACATGATATTGATATACGTGAATTAACTAAAACTCTTAAATCCAAATGTGCCTGTGGAGGTACTTCCAAAAAAGGTCAAATTGAACTTCAAGGAGACCATAAAAGAAAAGTTAAAGAAGTACTTGCAGGAATGGGTTTTTCCTCAGATACTATAGAAATAAAATAGATTCAGTCTATTTAAAAGAGAAGATTTAAATTATATTTCAATAACATTTTAGTTTATTGAAACAGGGAAATATTCAATAATGTGAAGTTTTAGTATGATAACTCCACAAAATGTATTCAGACATGAATTTATAGGTTTAAATGTTGAGGTTATCAACAGTAAACATGAGAAATTCATTGGAATAAAAGGGATAATTATTGATGAAACGCGTAATACTATCAGAGTAGATACGGGTAAAAATGAGAAACTAATACCTAAGAGTGATGTAGTATTTTTATTTACACTACCTCAAGGTGAAAAAGTTTCTATCGATGGAAAAGTTATTACAGCCCGCCCTGAAGACCGGATAAAAAAGAAATTTACAAAAATTAGGTGAAAATATGGTAGGCATTAATGTTAAGCAACCAGAAAAAGAATGTCATGATCCTAACTGTCCATTTCACGGTGAACTCTCTGTAAGAGGTCAAGTTATAGAAGGAACAGTTACAAGTGATAAGGCAGATCGTACAATTACTGTAGAAAGAAGTTTCTATAAGTATATAAACAAATTTGAAAGATACGAAAAAAGAAATTCTAAAATAAAAGCACATAAACCAGATTGTCTTGATGTTAAAGTTGGAGATTCTGTAAAAATTGCAGAATGTAGACAACTTAGTAAAACTAAACATTTTGTGCTAGTAGAAGTTAAAGAAGGAGAATAGATAATATGAAAGCAATTACATCCAACGTCTCCAAATCACTTCCAATCGGTGCTAGACTTAAATGTATAGACAATACAGGAGCACGTGAAGTAGAAATTATTTCAGTAAAAGGATTTAAAGGAGTAAGAAGAAGACTTGCTTCAGCTGGAGTAGGTGACATGGTAGTTATTTCTGTTAAAAAAGGAACAGCTGACATGAGAAGAGAAGTTACAACAGCAGTAGTTGTTCGTCAGAAAAAAGAATACAGACGAGCAGATGGTCTAAGAGTTAAATTTGAAGACAATGCAGCAGTAATTATTACCGAAGATGGTGTTCTTAAAGGTTCAGAAATCAGAGGTCCAATAGCAAAAGAAGCTGCAGATCTTTGGCCAGCAATAGGTAGTGCTGCAAGTATAATAGTATAGGTGAATATTATGTCAAAACAACCAAGAAAACAACGTAAAGCTTTATATACAGCACCACTACATAAACGTCACAACTCAATGAGTGTACATCTTTCTGATGATCTTAAAGAAGAATTTAACAGAAGATCCTTCCCTGTAAGAAAAGGAGATTCAGTTGAAATAGTACGTGGTGACTTTAGAGGAACTGAAGGAAAAGTTGAAGGTGTAGATCTTAAAAATTACCGTGTTCTTGTTGATGGAGCATCCAGTCAAAAACAAGATGGATCTAAATTATACCAACCAATTCACCCATCAAACTTAGTTCTAACTGAAATTTATTTAGATGATGAAAGAAGAAACCAAGCATTAAATAGGAAGGTATAAGTATGGCAAATATGGGATCAAGAAAACACTTAAAAAGGTTCAAAGCACCTAAAATGTGGCCTATTCACAAAAAAGAAGAAGTTTGGACTACAAAAACAAGTGCTGGACCACATGCTTTAGAAGAATCAATACCTCTTGTAATGGTATTAAGAGATATTTTAGGATTAGCAGCTAATTCTCGTGAAGCAAAAATAATTCTAAATAATAGTGATGTACTTGTTGATGGTATACCAAGAAAAAACCACAGATTCCCTGTAGGTTTCATGGATGTTATATCAATACCAAAAATCAACAAAACATTCAGAGTATTACAAGATTACAAAGGAAGATTAGTACTCAAAGAAATTGAAGAAAAAGATTCAACCTTTAAATTAGTTAAAATTTTAGGTAAAACCACAATTAAAGGTGGAAAAACCCAACTTAACTTAGAAGGTGGAAGAAACATAATCGCTGATGATGATTACAAAACTGGTGATGTTTTATTATTAAATATTCCTGAACAAAAAATTTCTGACTCAATTAAATTTGAAGAAGGAGCTTTAGGATTAATTACTGGTGGTAAACACATTAGTGAAGTTGGTAAAATTGATGAAATTAAAATTACCCAATCTTCAAAATCTAATACTGTGTTAATGGAAACAGAAGAAGGTTCATTCTTAACTTTAGCAAGATATGTATTTGTTGTAGGTCAAGATAAACCAGTTATATCATTAGTAGGAGATAACTAAACATGAACGTAATGCAAAAACCTTTCATTGCAAAAGCAACTATAAACATTGGTGTAGGTGAAGGTGGAGAAAAATTAACAAGAGCAGAAAAATTAATTGAAACTCTTGTAGATCAAAAACCTGTAAGAACCTATTCAAAAGTTACAAACCCTGAGTTTGGAATTAGAAAAAAACAGCCTATTGCATGTAAAGTAACTTTAAGAGGAGAAAAAGCTGATAAAATCATATCCATGGTACTTTCTGGATTAGAAAATAGGATAAAAGCTTCTCAATTTGATAAAGAAGGTAATGTTTCTTTTGGTATAAGAGAACATATTGATATTCCTGGTGTAAAATATGACCCAGATATAGGAATATTTGGTATGGATGTTTCTGTTACATTCCAAAAACCAGGTCACAGAATCAAAGAAAGAAGATTAAGACCTAAAAAATTACCACAAGCACAAAGAGTTACAAAAGAAGAATCAATGGAATATATGAAAGAAAACTTCAATGTTACTATAGAATAGAAGGTGATTATGTGGCAAGAAAATACGGGAAAGCAGCAAGAAAATGTAGTCGATGTGGAGACCATTCTGCTATTGTAAGAAGATACGGCTTAAATCTTTGTCGTCAATGCTTTAGAGAAATAGCTCCAAAAATCGGATTTAAAAAATACAATTAAAAGGAGTGTTTATAGAATGTCTCTTATGGATCCTCTTGCAGATGCATTAACAAACATTAGAAACAATGAGTTACAAGGTAATGATAGTTGTGTTATTAAACCAGCATCAAAACTTATTGGTCATGTATTAAGCACAATGCAAAAGGAAAATTATATAGGTAATTTCGAATTAGTTGATGATGGAAAAGCTGGTATATTCAATGTTGAATTAGTTGGTAACATAAACAAATGTGGAGTTATCAAACCACGTCACGCTGTAAAAAATACAGAGTTCGAAGATTATGAGAAAAGATACTTACCAGCAAAAAACTTTGGTATATTAATAGTAACAACACCTCAAGGGGTAATGACTCACCACGAAGCTAAGGAAGCTGGAATTGGTGGAAGATTATTAGTATATGTTTATTAAATTAAAGGTGAAAACATGGTTAAATTAGCAGATATAACAGAGATCATCCCTATTCCTGAAGATGTTACTGTAACAATCAATGGAAGTGAAGTAACAGTAAAAGGAAATGGTGGAGAAATTAAGAGGAACTTCAACCATAATAAAATTACCATTTCTAATGATGAAGAAAATGTTACAGTTAAAGTAGCATTCCCAAATAAAAAAGATAAGGCTATGGTTGGAACTATAAGATCACACATTTCAAACATGATATATGGTGTAGATCACGGTTTTACTTACAAAATGAAAATTGTTTATGCTCACTTTCCAATGACTGTGAAAGTTCAGGGTAAAATTGTAACAATTGACAACTTCCTTGGAGAAAGAAGTCCACGTAAAGCAAAAATCATTGGTGATGATGTGAAAGTATCAGTAAAAGGTGAAGATGTAACAATTACTGGTATTAACAAGGAACACGTTGGTCAAACAATGGCAAATATTGAACAAGCAACCAAAATTAAAGGTCGCGACCCTCGTATTTTCCAAGACGGAATTTACTTAGTGGATAAAAGACAGGAAGAATTAGAATAAAAAAATTTAATAAGAGGAAGTTACTATGACTAAAAAACCAACCTTCAAAAGACAAGAACATTGGAGATATAAAAAACTTGGTGATAGTTATCGCAGACCTAGAGGAAAACTAAGTAAAAGACGACGATACCAAGCAAGAAAACCTGCAATGGCTAGAGTTGGATATGGTAGTCCAAAAGCAACAAGAGGATTACATCCATCAGGTTACAAAGATATACTAGTCGAAAATGCTGAAGAAATCAAAGCTTTAAATCCAGAAACTGATGCAGCAAGGATAAGTGCAACAGTTGGAAAAAGAAAAAGACAGTTAATTGTAGCAAAAGCTCAACAATACGGAGTTAAAATATTAAATTAAGATTAAAAAGAGTAATGGTTCAATTTTGAATACATTATAGTAATAATCTTAATCAATTTATTTATATTAGGAGGATTTTCATGAATCTTACTACACAGAAAAAATTAGCTGCAAAAATCCTAAAAGTAGGGGTAAACAGGGTATGGATAGATCCAGAACATATGGAAGAAGTATCCAGAGCAATTACAAGAAACAGTATTAGAGCTTTGATTAATGATGGTGTTATCAAAGCAAAACCTGTTAACGGAATAAGCAGTTACAGAAGCAAAAAGAACGCTGAACAAAAAAGTAAAGGAAGAAGAAAAGGCCATGGTAGTAGAAAAGGGGCTAAAAAAGCAAGAACTCCTAAAAAACAAGCATGGATGAGTACAATCCGTTCTTTAAGAGTTGTTCTTAAAGACATGCGTGCTAACGATGAAATAGATAAAACTACATACCGTAAATTATATAATATGGCAAAAGGTGGATCATTCAGAAGTAAATCATATATGAAAACTTATGCTAAAGACCACGGAATGCTTAAAGAAACGGGGGAATAGAAAGTGGCACGAGGAGCAACATATAAAGTACAATTCAAAAGAAGAAGAGAAGGAAAAACTAATTATAACAAAAGATATAAATTAGTTGATCTTGATAAAACAAGAATGGTTGTTAGAATTACTTCTAACCACACAATAACTCAACTAGTTAAAATTGGAGAAAATGGTGATGAAACATTAGTTTCTGCTACTTCCAAAAACTTAAAAGAGTTTGGATGGTTAGGTAATGGTAAAAACACATCTGCTGCTTATCTTACCGGTTATTTATTTGGTAAAAAAGCATTAAATGAAGGATATGATGAAACTATACTCGATATAGGTGTTCAACCTTCCATCAAAGGAACAAAAATCTATGCAGTTCTTAAAGGAGCATTAGATGCTGGTTTATACATACCACATAATGATTCCATATTACCTGAAGATTCAAGAATCAGAGGAGAACACATAGCACAATATGCTGAAAGTATGGATGATGATGAGAAAAATGCTAAATTCGCTAATTACATAAGATGTGGATTATCTCCTGAAGAAATACCAGATCATTTTGAAAGCGTTAAAAATAAAATAGATGAGGCAACACAATGAGCAAAAGATCAAATAGATCAAACAACAAGAACAATACTAACAAGTTCAATATTGAGAATTGGGAACCAAAAACAGAACTTGGACGTAAAGTTAAAGATGGCGAAATAACTGATATTGATCAAATATTAGATAAAGGCCTTCCTATTATGGAATTAGAAATTGTTGACGCACTATTACCAGATCTTGAAGAAGAAGTTATGGATGTTAACCTTGTTCAAAGAATGCACAAATCTGGTAGAAAAGTTAACTTTAGAGTAATAGTAGCAGTTGGAAACAGAAATGGATATGTGGGACTTGGTCAAGGTAAATCTCAAGAAGTAGGTCCTGCAATAAGAAAAGCTGTTGATGCAGCTAAATACAACCTTATTAAAGTACGAAGAGGTTGTGGTGACTGGGGTTGTGGATGTGGAAGAAGACACACAGTACCTTTCAAAATTGAAGGTAAAATGAGTTCAGTAAGTGCAACTTTAATTCCAGCACCAGCAGGTGTAGGTCTTGCAATTGGTAATGTAGGAAAAACTATTCTTTCATTAGCAGGTATAGCAGATGTATGGTCCATGTGTAGTGGACAAACACAAACTACAATTAACTTTGCAGGCGCAGTATTCGATGCACTTAAACAATTATCAAGTGTAAAATCAAGTGAAAAAGACCTTAAAGCTCTTGGAGTAATCGATTAAACATTGAGGTGTAATTATGTATGCTATTATAAGAATTCGAGGAAGAACTGGAATTAAGAAAAATATTGCAGATACACTTGACATGCTTAATCTTACAAGAATCAGTCATGCAGTAGTAATTCCAGAAACACCAAGTTACAAAGGAATGTTACAAAAAGCAAAAGATTACATAACATGGGGAGAAGTTTCAGAAGACACTTTCAAATTATTAGTATCTGAAAGAGGAAGACTTCCAGGTAACAAAAGAGTTACTGATGAATATGTTAAAGAAAACACTGACTATGATTCAGTTGAAGCATTAGCAGTTGCTATCTATAATGAAGAAACAACCCTAAAAGATTCTGGCTTAAAACCATTATTCCGTTTAAATCCTCCTAGAAAAGGATATGAAAATACAAAGAAAACTTTTGTAGAAGGAGGATCCCTTGGTTACAGATCTGAAGAAATTAATGAATTACTTGAAAAAATGATTTAATATTGTAGGTGTCATAAATGATAAGAAAAACTAAAAAAATCAGAAAACAAAGAGGTTCAAGATCTGTAGGTGGAGGTTGTACTAAAAAACGAAGAGGTGCAGGTCACCGTGGAGGACGTGGACAAGCTGGAGGAAACAAACACCACTGGACTTGGATGGTAATCAACGATCCTAAACACTTCGGTAAATATGGATTTAAACGTCCACAAAAAACAATCCAACAATTTAAACCTATCAATCTTTCTGTAATTGATAACAATATTGAAAAACTTTTAGCTGATGAAATCGCTGTTAAAGAAGATGGACAAATAGTACTTGATGTAACACAATTAGGTTACAATAAAGTATTAGGTAAAGGTTCATTATCTACTGCAATAACTATAAAAGCACCTAAATTCTCACAAAGTGCTATTTCAAAAATAGAAGATGCTGGCGGTATAGCTGAAATTATATAATTTTAAGTAAACTAGAAATTATATCTATTCATGGGAGTAAATATGTCATCACTAGATAGTATTAAACCATTTTATTCCCTTTTGCCACAAGTAGCAAATCCTGATAAGCATCTTGGGTTTAAAGAGAAAATTAAATGGACAGGAATAATATTAATATTATACTTCGTGTTAACACAAGTATCATTATTTGGTCTAAGTCCAACAGCTATAGATCAATTCGCACAATTAAGATCAGTACTTGCAGGAAGCTTTGGTTCAATACTTACTTTGGGTATAGGTCCAATAGTAACTGCTTCAATTGTGATGCAATTGTTAGTTGGGGGAAAACTGATTAATTTAGACTTATCAAAACAAGAAGATAAAGCAGCATTCCAAGGAACACAGAAACTATTAGCAATATTATTTACTTTATTTGAAGGTGCAGTTCTTGTAGTAACAGGTTCTTTACCTCCAATTAGTAATGATTATGTCTTAGTACTTATAATACAAATGGTTCTTGGTGGTATATTAATCATCTACATGGATGAGGTTGTAAGTAAATGGGGATTCGGAAGTGGTATTGGTTTATTCATTGCCGCAGGAGTATCCCAGACAATACTTGTAGGAGCATTTAATTTCCTACCAGCAGCTGGATCTACAGCTCCAGCAGGTGATATACCTAACTTCATATATTCACTTATTACAGGTCAACCAAACTTTGGTTTATTAATACCAGTAATAGCAACTATAATAGTATTTTTAGTTGTAGTTTATGCTGAAAGTATGAGGGTTGAAATTCCATTATCATATGGTGGAGTAAAAGGAGCTAGATCAAAATATCCTTTAAAATTTGTATATGCTAGTAACATGCCTGTTATACTTGTAAGTGCATTATTCTTAAATGTACAATTATTTGCAGGTATATTCCAATCAGCAGGTTTTCCAATACTTGGTGAGGTTTCAAATGGTCAAGCAATAAGTGGTATAGCTTATTACTTAACAACACCTTCAAGTATATCTGTGTTATTTACAGATCCATTAAAAGTAATAATTTATGGAATAGTATTTGTAGCATTATCTGTAGTATTTGCTTTACTATGGGTTGAAATTAGTGGAATTGGTCCTAAAGAAGTTTCAAAACAATTATCTAATATGGGTGTTCAGGTACCTGGATTTAGAAGTAGTAAAGTTCAGTTCAAAAGAATTATGGATAAATACATACCAACAATCACAGTTTTAGGTGGAGCATTTGTAGGTTTACTTGCGTTTGTAGCAGACTTAACTGGTGCTCTTGGTGGAGGTACTGGTGTACTTTTAACTGTTGGTGTAGTATATAAATTATATGAGGAAATAGCTAAAGAACAACTCATGGATATGCATCCAATGATGAGAAAATTCTTAGGTGAAAATTAGAAGTATATTGTAATAGAATAAGAACTTAAGTTTTTATTCTACTACATTTAATTTTTCTTTTAATAGAAGAAAAATATTTTATATAAAAATAAAATTGAAGGGATTAATAATGAACATAGTAGTACTTGCAGGAATTCCTGGTACTGGTAGTACAACAGTATTAAACAAAGTATTAGAAGAAGTTGATTATGTAAATATTAACTATGGAAATGTAATGTTTGATATTGCAAGTGAAAAAGGATTAGTTGAATCACGTGATGATATGCGTAAACTTGATCCTGAAATTCAAAAAGAAGTTCAAAAACAAGCAGCAGAACGTATACATGACATGGCTCAGAATGATAATGTTATTATTGATACACACTGTACTATTAAAACACCAAAAGGTTTCCTTCCAGGATTACCTAAATGGGTTTTAGAAGAATTACAACCAACACAGTTTATTTTAATCGAAGCTGAACCTAGTGAAATCATGTACAGAAGAATGACAGATGATACTCGTAAACGTGACATGGAATATGCTGATGAAATAGATTTACATCAAGCTATGTCCAGAGCAACAGCTATGAGTTATGCAGTACTAACAGGATGTACTGTTGCAATGGTTCAAAACAATGATGATGGATTAGACAAGGCAGTAGCTGAAATTGTTGAAATTTTATCATAAATATTTTAATATGAGGATAAAAGATGAGTTATTTAGACTTTCTCCTAAATCCATTATTAAGTCTTGATCCTACGCCATCAAATCCAATACTAACAATATTCATAATTGCAACTATAATTGCATTTATTATTGTAGTATTGCAAAAGCTCTTAATAGACTTTGATAAGATGCATGAACTTCAAGCTGAAATGAAAGCATTACAGAAGGAATTTCAAGCAGCACAAAAGTCAGGAGATCCAAAGGCTTTGGCAAAGGTTCAGAAAAAACAAGCAGAACTTTTACCTAAAAATAAGGAATTAATGACTATGCAACTTAAACCTACAATTATTACAACAATTCCTATATTAATAATTTATTATGGTATGATAGGTAATTATGCAATAAGTCATGTGGTAATTAATATTGCATCAGTACAATATTACTTGTTATTAATTCCTGTATGGAATATAATTTGGACTCAAGCAAATCCATTAACAATAAACTTCTTTGGATGGTATATTTTAGCTTCATTTACAATGAGCTTCATCTTCAGAAGAATATTTGGATTAAATACAATGTAATTGTATAATAATGTATTATTATCAATTAACTAAATAATAAAAGAAAGAAATTAAATATAATAGAAAGGAGGATAAAATCAATGTCTGCACCAAGATTTAGAAATGGAACATTCAAAAGAACTTTGAAAAGAGTTCCTGGTGGAAGAAAAGTAGAACACTATAAGAAGAAAAAACCTTCTAAACATGTATGTGCTAAATGTGGAAAAGTATTAGATGCAGTTCCAAGAGGAAGACCATACGAAATTAGAAAATTATCTAAAAATCAAAGAAGACCAAACAGACCTTATGGTGGAATGTATTGTACAAACTGTACTAAAGAAATTATTAAAAAAGAGGCTAGATCATTATGATTATTACTATAGGTGGACTTGCAGGTACTGGTACTTCAACTACTGCTAAAACATTATCTCAGGAGATAAATATTCCATTTATATCTGCAGGAGATGTTTTTAGACAGATGGCTGTTGAAAATAACATGACTTTACTAGAATTTAGTGAGTTTGCTGAAGGTAATGATAATATTGATAAAGCTTTAGATAAAAGACAAGCTGAAATAGCTAACAATTCTGAAAATTTAATAGTTGAAGGAAGAATTTCTGCATTCTTTGTTAATGCTGATTATCGTATATGGCTTAAGGCTCCAGATAATGTTAGAGCAGAACGCATAAGTTACAGAGAAGACAAAAGCCTTGATACAGTAAAACAGGAAATAGCTGAACGTACAGCTAGTGAACGTAAAAGATATATGGAAATTCATGATATTGATATTGATAACTTAGATATTTATGATCTAATTATCAATACTGATACCTTTAATATTGAATCAACAGTTAACATTATAAAGAAATGTATTGAAAATAAAAAATAAATAGGTGAATAATTATGCCAGCAATAGAAAAAGGAAGAGTATGTGTTAAAATCGCAGGAAGAGAAACTGGGAAAAAATGTGTTATTGTAGATGTTATCGATGAAAACTTTGTAGAAATTGTAGGAAACGAAGTTAAAAACAAAAGATGTAACATCAAACACTTAGAACCAGTGGATAAAACTGTTGAAGTATCTGATGATATTGAAGCAGTTAAAGAAGCTTTAGCAAATTTATAAGTTGAAGTTTTTTTTATCACTTACTTATTTTTTAACCTCCAACTTTTATTTTTTTTAAAAATTATTTTATAAAATTAAATCTATATTATCTATATTATTTTTCCTAGTTTAAATTAAAACTAACTAAGGTTATTTTCAATGAAATATCATATATTATATGATTCTTAAATGATTCTTGAATATAAATAATACTTATATTTTTAATTTGAAATATGTACTTATAGATATACATGTATTACCATTATTTTTATAAAATTAATATTTTTTTTTAAATAAGAATATTGGAATATAGGTTAATGTGTGGAGTAAATTAGTATTGTATGAGTATAGTGAATTATTTATAATTCTAAATATACACCTTATAGAATTGTAATAAATAAACATATACTGTTTTAATATAATGGGAATGATAATTTTAAAATTATTTAATTTCTCTATTAATGAATTTCATGACAAAAGTATAATACATTTCTAATTCTAATAAAAATAACCTAATAAAAATCATATTCAATTAAATACAAAAAAGCAGTTTTAAAAAAAAAGTGAAAAAGAAAAAAAGTATATTTTTTTCTAGTAATTTAATATCCCTGTTGATATATTAATGCAATTGCTCTGGCTATAAATAAAACTAAGAATGAATCAATTACAAATCCAGAAATAAGTGCCCCTATATATGGAATATATGCAATAATTCCAGATACTATTCCAAGTACAATAAGTACTATGGCTAATGAAATTAAGAATACTATGTAGTTTCCCCATCCAATACTACTAATTTTATCAAATATAGCTTTTAAATCAAATGCACTAAGAATACTTCCAGTTTCTGCAAAACGTGCTTCTGCAATTGCAAATAGTATTGCAGCAATTATAGACAATATAATAAATACAAACATTATAATCAATATATTCATACCAAAAGATACTAATAAATCTTGTGGAATTGCTTGAATTATTACATCAGGTGTAGCATTAGTAGCTACAGATGATT
Organism: Methanosphaera sp. A6; assembly: GCF_001729395.1. Classification (NCBI taxonomy): domain Archaea; kingdom Methanobacteriati; phylum Methanobacteriota; class Methanobacteria; order Methanobacteriales; family Methanobacteriaceae; genus Methanosphaera; species Methanosphaera sp. A6. The sequence goes on from NZ_MAIF01000158.1 coordinate 17,878, forward strand.
GAACCACTGTTGTTAGGATTTTATCAATAGTAGAATAAATACCAGTGAATATTCCCATTATTAAAGCAATAATTACAGGTATTACTGAATATACTATTGATATAATAGAATACTTAATACCATCAACGAAGTTGATTTGTAAATCTATCATTGGAACATTATTTGAATTGTTAAATGTATTTCTCATTACAGCTACAGTTACTCCTGCAATAATTATGGTTATTAATAAAGATATTATTGAACCAATAATACCTACAGCACCACCTTCACTAATTACATAAGATGAAAGTACTGTATTTAATAAGAATAATATTGCAATTATAAGCCAATTTTTATAATCATTTATTGGATAATAAAATGCTTCCTTAATTAAATCTAACACATCCATTTTTTTTTCCTCCCATATAATATAATTTTTAAAAATTATATACTAATTTATTTATTTTTTTATATATACGTTCCTATACTATTTATATGAATTTTTAACTTAAGTTACTATTTTTATTCATAAAAAAACTATTTAATTATAAATAACTATGAAAAATAAATATTATTAACATGATAGAAAGTTCAATGTATAATGATTATAAAATAGATTTTAGTCAAGATTATAGAACTGATGATAAAGCATATTACTTTATAATTAATTCTAAAAGAGAAGTATATTTAGATGATAATCATCTTTTTTTAACAACATTAAATAAAATAGATTTTAATATAAACTATGTACTATATATTGGTACATATAAAAACAAGGATGCATTTGTAGTTAGTACAAGTGATGATATAGAGTTTATACCCTTAATTGAGATTTATAATATAGATCCATTATTATATCAAATAGCAACACGTGCTGTTTTAGTAAATGATTGGTATAGTTCATATCAGTACTGTGGAAGATGTGGAACAAAAACAGTACTTGATAAAAAAGATATGATGCTTCTATGTCCTAAATGTGGACAGATGCATTATACACGTATAGCACCAGCAATTATTGTGGCTATAAATAAGAATGGAAAACTATTAATGGCACGACACAGTTACTATACAAAGATAAGATATGCATTAATTGCAGGATTTGTAGAGGCTGGTGAATCAATAGAAGATGCAGTTAGAAGGGAAGTAAAAGAGGAAGTTGGAATAGATATTAAGAATATACAATACCAAAAAAGTCAATCATGGCCATTTCCTAATTCACTTATGCTAGGTTTTTGTGCTGATTATGATGGTGGAGAAATAAAGGTTGATGGTGATGAAATATTAGAGGCTAAATGGTTTAATAAAGAGGATATTGATGTTCCAGAATCAAATATTAGTATAGCATCCTGGTTAATAAATGACTTTCTAAAAAAACATTAACTTTTTTTTATCCTTTTTTTTTAAACAGTGAAAATATTAGTTTATACATCCATATATTCTACAGAATATGAAAAATACTACTTATCTTTATTTTATATATTTAATCAAAATATTAAATTATTATCTGTTTTAACTGATAGAGAATTTAAAAAATTAATAGAAATATATTTTATGATACTAGATTACTTAAATACTAAAACTAACTTTATGAATATGGATGTGATTGTCATAATGTTTTTTTGTGTGTGTTGTTTATATTCTATAACTACTTTAACTGGATATTCCTCCTGAATAAAAAAAATCAGTATGTCTCAAGTGATAACGACATGAAAAAATAACTTTTCTTCTTTTGAATATATTTATAAAAATAGTTGATATTTTATAGATTTTTGCTAATGTTTTATATTGTTTTATACTTGTTTTTTAATGTTTTATATGTGTTTTATGGACATATTTTTTCTATAAATAGTTATTATCTTTTAATATTATAATAAATAAAACAATAAATTAGGTAGAAACATTT
>NZ_MAIF01000159.1:0-13242 GCF_001729395.1 Methanosphaera sp. A6
TAATAATTTAAGGAAGTATTATATACATGATATGGGATGAAAAGATTGAATGTATGTCTAAAGAGGACATGGAAGAATTACAACTAAAACGTTTACAAGATGTTGTTACAACAGCATATAATAAAGTACCATATTATCATAAAAGATATACCGAGAAAGAAATATACCCTGAAGATATAGAAACTCTTGCAGATATTGAAAAATTACCATTTACTACAAAAACTGATTTAAGAGAATCATATCCCTTTGGTTTATTTGCAGTAGAACAAAAAGATATTATTGAAATCCACACATCTAGTGGAACAACAGGAAAACCTACAGTATCTGGTTATACTAAAGAAGATTTAGATATATGGGGAGAAGTTATAGCTAGGGGATTAACAATGATGGGTGTTGATGAAAATGATATAATTCAAAATACTCATGGTTATGGATTATTCACTGGTGGTTTTGGTGTTCATTATGGTGGACAGAAAGTAGGTGCAACTGTAGTACCTATATCTACAGGTCAAACATTAAGACAAATTGAAATAATGAAAGATTTCAAGACAAGTGTTTTAATATTCACACCTTCATATGGACTACATATAGCTGAAGAACTTGATGAAATGGGAATTAAACCATCAGATTTAAATCTTAAAGTTATAGGATTTGGTTCAGAAAGTTGGACTGATGCAATGAGAAAACAAATAGAGGATAAATTCCAAATACCTGCATATAACATCTATGGACTAACAGAAGTAATGGGTCCTGGTGTAGCAATGGAATGTAGTCAACAAGATGGACTTCATCTATCAGAAGATCATTTTTATCCAGAAATTATAGATCCACGAACATTAAAACAAGTCCCTGAAAATACACAGGGAGAATTAGTACTTACAACACTAACAAGAGTAGGTATGCCATTAATTAGATTCCGTACAAGGGATGTTACAAAGATACACCATGAAAAATGTGGGTGTGGAAGAACACTTGTTAAAATGGATAGAATTACTGGAAGAACAGATGATATGCTTAAAATTAAAGGAGTTAGTGTTTTCCCATCACAAATTGAAAAAGCATTATTATCAATTGATGGTGTTGAACCACATTACCAGATTATACTTACAAGACCAGATGTTCTTGATAAAATAGAAGTTAAAGTAGAAGCTTCACCAGAAATATTCTTTGATAATGTAAAGGAATTGGTGGGAATACGTGATAAGTTAGCTCAAGCAATACATGATGAAATAGGCCTAAGAGTTAATGTAACACTTGTTGAACCAAAAACTATTGACAGAGTAGATTCTGGAAAAGCTGTACGTGTAATTGATAATAGAAATAAATAGGGATGTGTTAGTATGGATGATATATATGTTGATCAGTTATCAATATTTTTAGAAAATAAGGAAGGTAGAATGCTTAATACTTTGGATATTATTGAAAATCTAGGTGTTAATATAAGAGCATTATCTATTGCTGATACTTCAGAATTTGGAATATTAAGATTAATAGTTACAAAACCTCATGAAGTTAAAGAAGAACTAGAAAAAAGAAATTACATTGTTAAAATAACTAAAGTACTTGCTGTTTCTATTAGTGATGAACCAGGAGGACTAAATACTATACTTAGAATTTTAGATAAAAATAGTATTAATCTAGAATATTTATATGCTTTTGTTGAACAGAAAACATATCATGCAATAGTTATATTAAAATTAGAAGATATGACTGAAGGTTTAAAAATATTAAAAGAAGGAAATGCAAATATTATTTCTCCAGAAGAAATATATTCAATATAATTTTTTTCCTTCATCTTTTTTTTTATTTACAACAATTATATCCATCCTCAAATGCTTTGAGATTTATATCAATAGACTTTGGTGGAAGATTATCTTTCATTGTTGTTATTACATCATCTTTATCTAATGGAAATGATGATATTGCTGTAGATGCTCCAACCATTGCCATATTCATAGATAATGGATGTCCTGCATTTAATGCAATTTTATTAGCATCAAAACTATATACTTCAGCTACTTTTGAATCAAGTTCAGATAAAATATCATCAATATTTGGATAATTCACATCTTGTTGATTTATTGTGGATGGGAGTACTGGTGATGTATTAACAATAACTGATGTGTCTTTACTAGTTTTTTCAAGAGCTCTTATTGCTTCTACTGGTTCAAATGCTAGTAATAAATCTGAACAACCATTTTGAATTATGGGACTTTTATCTTCACCTATTTTAAGTTCTGTTGATACGACTCCACCTCTTTGAGACATTCCATGTATTTCACTCATTACTACATTCATATTTTCTTTTAGTGCAGTTTCTCCAATTACTATAGATGTTTTAATAATTCCCTGTCCACCTATACCACAAATATACATATTATATGTCATTCTTATCTACTCCTTATGAATTGCACCTGTTGGACATACATCAACACATACACTACATTTATTACATGTTTGATCTATTATTATTTCATTATCTATTTCATTAATACTTGGACATGCTAATTGATTAACACATTTATTACAATGAATACATTTACTAGAATCTACTTTTATTTTATAGTTACGTGCTCTAATCTCTTGTTTATTTATTAGATTACATGGATATTTTGATATTATTACAGAAACTCCATCATAATTTAAAGCATCCCTATATGTGTCAATCATTTTATTAACATCCAATGGATTAACAATTTTAACAAAACCTACTCCAATAGATTTTACTAGAGATTCAATAGATATTGCTGGTGCTTCATCACCCATACCATCAACAGGTATTCCAGGATTTGTTTGTCCACCAGTCATTGCAGTTATTCTATTATCTAGTATTACAAGCGTAAATTTCATTTTATTATGAATTGCATTTATAAGTGGTGGTATTCCTGCATGGAAAAATGTTGAATCACCAATAAAGCTTATAATTGGCTGATTTTCAGTTGCTTTACTAAAACCACAGCTTGCTCCTACACTTGCACCCATGGACATTAAGTAATTTGCCATATTATATGGTGGTGCTATTCCTAATGTATAACATCCAATATCTGATGGATGAATACTTTCCACATCTAAATTTAAACTGTTAATAACACTTCTTGCTGCATAGAATGAGGCTCTATGAGGACATCCAGAACATAATGTTGCAGGTCTTGATGGAAGAGGTATTTTAGTTGGATTATTTACTTCAATAGTATTATTTTTTATTAGTCCAAGACTTATTAAAGCATTGAATAATATATCTGGAGTATATTCTAGAATTTCAGGAAGTATTCCATCTTTTTTACCATGAATTTTAGTGTTAATACCATATGTTCCTGCTACTGCTAATGTTTCCATTTCATGAATAGCATCTACTTCTTCAACAACCAATACTTCTGAGTTATTTTCTAAGAATTCTTTAACCAAATCTTCAGGGAATGGATGTGTAAATCCAAGTTTTAATATATTTACATTAACATTATTTTGATTTAGAACATCACAAACATAATTATATGCACCACCCGAAGTTATTATACCAATATCTGCCCCATTATCAAATAATTGATTTAAAGGTGATTTATTTGAAATTTCACGTAAATCATGTATCTTTTCAATCAGATTTTTATGCATAGTTCTTGCTATTTCTGGTACTGGTACATGTAATCCTATATTTTCATATAATCCCTTATTTACTTCATTTTTTGTATATGTGTCTGTTTTAACAATTCCTCTCATATGAGATACTCTTGTTGTTGTTCTAAGTATTACGGGAATATTATATTTATCTGATATATCATATGCATAATGAATAAAATCCTTTATTTCCTGTGGATTTGATGGTTCAAATATAGGTATGTTTGCCTGTCTTGCAAAGTGTCTTGTATCTTGTTCATTTTGTGATGAGAATGTTGAAGGATCATCTGCAACTAACAATAAGAAACTACCTTCTACTCCCATATATGCACTGGTCATTAGAGAATCACTAGCTACATTTACTCCTACATGTTTCATAAAAGAAAAAGTTCTTAAACCTGAACTTGCTGCTGAAGCTGCTACTTCTACTGCTACTTTTTCATTTGATGAAAATTCAAAGTATATGTTTGCATCTTTTGCTACTTTAAATAATATATCTCCAATTTCAGATGATGGTGTTCCAGGATATGTTGCTGCTAATGAAACACCAGATTCTAAAACTCCTCTGACAGCTGCCTCATTTCCCAACATGAAACGTTTTTTATCCTTATTGGAATCTAATAATTCTTTTATATTCATGTTCTTACTCCTTATAAATAAATTAACTCTATGATAAATGTAAAAAAATAGTTAATTAAATATGAATATTAATAATTAATAATTACAATTATGATAATATATCTGTTAAATAAAATATTTAAGTTATGAGTTTTTAAATTATAAAAAGATAGTTAATTTTTAAGAAAATTTTTAAATTAATATTATAAATTAAAATATAATAAAAAACATATAACTAAAATAGATAGAAAAAATAATTAAATTAATATAATTTTTAATTATTATAAAGTAATTATTAGGGGTAGTATATGATTACTGTTAACATAAAAAGATATAATCCAGAAACTAATAAACAATACATGGAATCATATGAAATTGAACATACAGATAAAATGAAAGTTTTAGATGCTCTTCAACAAATTAATGATAAATATGATGCTAAAATAGCATATAGATATTCATGTAGAGCTGGTCAATGTGGTTCATGTGCAATTAAAATAAATGGACAGGCAAAATTAGCATGTAAAGCTGAAATTAATGATAATGATACATTAGAACCATTAGATTTTAAGGTAATTAAGGATCTAATAGTTGACCGTAGTCCATTAAATAAAAAAGTAAATGATTTAAATCTTTACATGGCATCAGAATCTAATGAAAAACTATTAGAACCTGAAATTATAAAACCTGAAACATATGCTCAAACTGAAGCATTACGTGGTTGTATTGATTGTTATTCCTGTATATCAATGTGTCCTGTAATTAAAAAATCAACTGAATTTATTGGACCTTATTTTATGAGAGCATTTTCTGATTTATCATTTGATCCTAGAGAAGACACATCAAAAAGTGAGGATGCTATTGATTCTGGTTTATATTCTTGTACTTCTTGTGGACAATGTTCAAAAACATGTCCTAAAGAGATTGATATCTATGGAAAAGGTATTGAAAAACTTAGGGCAACTGCATTTGCAAGAAAAGAAGGTCCTCTTGAAGCACATAAACAAATACGTGAATCTGTAATAAATACTGGTAGAACTGTTCAACCAATGGAAGATAGTAAATATCCTGAAGGATTCATAAAAGCATATAATCAAACACATACATTTGAAGAAAAACCTAAAATTGCCTTCTTCACAGGTTGTATGATAGATAATAGATTACCATGGATTGCCGAATATTTAATTAATATTCTCTCAAAACTTGGATATGAAGTAGATATCCCTGAACAACAAGTCTGCTGTGGTTCACCACTATTTAGAACTGGACAGGTAGATGTTATTCCATCATTAATTAAAAAGAATTATGAAACATTCAAGGATTATGATATAGTATTAACAGTATGTGCAGGTTGTGGTTCAACACTTAAAAATAATTATCCAGAATATGATGCAAAACTAAATGTAATGGATATAACAGAATTCCTACAGGATAAACTTAAAACTGAGGATATGAATAAATTAGATTTAAAAGTAACATATCATGATCCATGTCATCTTGTACGTGGACAAGGAATTAGTAAACAACCAAGGAAAATATTAAATAATATTAATGGTGTTGAATTTATTGAAATGGAAAAACCTGACCAATGTTGTGGTGCTGGTGGAGGAGTAAAATCTGGAAAACCAGAATTGGCTAAATCTCTAGCAGATAGTAAAGTAGACATGATTGATGAGTTAGATGTTGATTATGTTGTAACAATATGTCCATTCTGTGAATTTAATATACAAGATTCATTAACTAATAAAAATTCAAAAACAGAAGTAATTAACCTTATGGAACTTTTAAATAAGGCATATGAATAATTATATTCATATCTTTCTTTTTTTTAAAAAAATAAATGGTATTTTAATCTAGTAATACTGCTGTACCATTTACACTTACAAGAATTGTGTTACCCATAGTACCACCAAGATTACTATATTTTATTCTAACATTCAATATTGCATTTGCACCTAGTTGTTGTGCCTTTTCTTTCATACTATCTAGAGCTATTTCTCTTGTTTTTCGTAGCTCTCTTTCATAAGTAGAAGTTCTACCTCCAACAACATCCCTTACTCCTGAAAAAATATCTTTATATACATTAGCTCCAATTAATCCTTCACCATTTACTATTCCAAAATATTTTTGAACTTCTCTTCCTTCAATATATGGTGTTGTTACTATCATCACTTGAAAAAACTCCCAATTACATTCAATAAATATTAGTTTATAATTAATAGTTATTAAAGAAGTATGTAATTTTATGATTTTTAAAAAAAAGAAATAGGTGGTTATAATACTTGTTATCTTTCAAAGATTATAGAAAATAACCCTGTACATATTAACCATATACCTATAAGTAAACTAAGATTTATTGGATTATATATAAATGATCCTATGATTATATATAAACTTCCAAATAATATATTTGAAATACCAAACACTAATAGTGGATTGTATGATAATCTAGCTAAAAATACATAATAAATACCAGAAATAATCATTATACAACCACTAATATATACTAAAAAGCTAATAAATGCTGATATTAAAGCTGGATTAAACATTACAATAAAACTGAAAATTAAAGATATAATTGCCAGTACAACTGCTACAATACCACCAACTCTATGAAATTTAAATATATTTATAGCTGAGATAAACAATAGTAATGCAATCATTAAAAGTACAAAACCTGAAAACACACTATATGTCATAGACACCAAAAAAGGACAGCATAAAGCTATGATACCCAGTATAATTAATGTTATAGAATTCATATTTATATTCATTAGATAACCTCCATAAATTAAATAATAAATTCATAATATTTTCAAAAAATGATAATTCAGATAAAAAAAATAAAATTTAAAAATAAAATGAATTATATGTTAATTTGATTTATTAAGAATTATTAATTATTATTTTTAAAATATAATATTTATAAATCTATGTAAAAAAGACCTATTCAATATTTACAGTTAATTATTTTAAATAAATTAAGACAAAATATATAGTAGTGATTCTAATTGAAAATTTATACAGTGTTTGTTGAACCGAAAACATCAGGAAATATAGGATTTCTTGCAAGAACTATGAAAAATTTTGGATTAAAAAAATTAGTATTAATTAATCCATGTAAACTTGAAAATGATGCATATTATCAAGCAATGCATGCTAGAGAACTTGTACAAGATGCAATGATATATGATACTCTTGAAGAGTTTATTGAAGATAAAAAAATAACATCTATTGTAGGTACCACTGGTACTGCTGGTGGAAGTTATAATATAAAAAGAATTCCAATAACTCCAGATGAATTAGGAAAAACTATGCATGTTAATGGAAATATTGCATTACTCTTTGGAAGAGAAGGTGATGGTCTTAATAACCAAGAAATAGAACAGTGTGATATTCTAGTAACTATACCAACAAGTGATGAATATCCAATTATGAACATAACCCATGCTGCAGCCATTATTTTTTATGAAATATTTAAAAATAAGAAAAGTTATCCAATAGATGACATGGATATTTCAAGTTATGATGATAAAAAAGTATTAACTAATCTAACCAATGAAATTATCTCAAAATTAGATTATCCAGAACATAAAGAAAAACAAGTGAAAATAATTGTAAAAAGAATAATAGGTAGAGCATTTATAGCTGGACGTGAATCACAAACATTACGTGGAACACTAAAACGTATAAATACACGAATCAAAAATAAAACTCATGAGGAGTAAAACATGGCAATACTTAGTGATAAGGATATTAAAAAATATTTAGATGAAGGTCGTATTGTAATTGATCCAATTACTAATGAAAAACAGATACAACCATCATCTGTAGATTTAAGATTAGGTGACCAATTCAAGGGATTTAAAATAATAACAAAACCATATATAGATCCATTTGATAATACAGATCTTGAATCATATATGAGTTCAATTACAGTAGAAGAAGATAAACCATTTATAATACATCCCGGTGAATTTACATTAGCAACAACATATGAAAATGTGAAATTACCTGATGATATTGTTGCTAGAGTTGAAGGTAGATCTTCTATGGGTAGACTAGGTATTACCATGCATGTAACGGCAGGTTATATAGATCCAGGATTTGAAGGTAATATTACACTTGAAATATCTAATATTGGTAAAATGCCAGTTGCATTATATCCTGGTCAAAGAGTATGTCAAATTGTGTTTGAAACTATGACATCCCCATCAGAAAAACCATATGGCCATGAAGATAGAGATAGTAAATATATGGGACAAACTGGACCACAAGTAAGTAAAATCAAGGAAGATTTTGATATAATAAATGGAGGCAAATAATGGGAAATGAAGAAGTAATGAGAATATCTAGAAAAAGAGGTTATTTATATCCATCTTTTGAAATATATTCTGGAGTAGCAGGATTTTATGATTATGGACCACTAGGTGGTGTTCTTAAAAATAATATAATGAATCTATGGAGAAAATACTATGTTTCAAATGAAGGATTCTATGAAATTGAAGCACCTACCATAATGCCAAGAGAAACATTGAAGGCATCAGGACATGTTGATAACTTTACAGATCCTATGACACAATGTATGGAATGTAATGAAGTATATCGTGCTGATCATATCATTGAAGATGCTATTAGTAAAGAAGTAGAAGGACTTCCAGATGAAAAATTAACAGAAATTATTGAAGAAAATAACATAGTTTGCCAAAATTGTGGAGCTAAACTTACACCAGTAAAAAGTTATAATTTAATGTTTAAAACAGAAATAGGTGTTAGTGGAAAACAAACTGGTTTCATGCGTCCTGAAACTGCTCAAGGTATATTCATAGCATTTAAAAGAATTAGTAGATTTTATAAAGATAAGCTTCCATTTGGTATAGTACAGTTAGGTAAATCATATAGAAATGAACTTTCACCAAGACAGGGAGTTATTAGATTAAGAGAATTTACACAAGCAGAAGCTGAAATATTTGTAGATCCATCTGATAAAACACATAAAAATTATAAAAATATAGAAAATCATGTACTACATCTATATAATCAAAAAGAACAATTGAATGAAGGAAAACCTATTGAAATAACAGTAAAAGACGCCATAGATAATAACATTGTTTCAAGTGAAATGTTAATTTATCAAATAGTTATTGCCCATAAATTCTTAAGAGACCTTGGAATTGAAGATGATGTTATTCGATTTAGACAACATTTACCTGATGAAATGGCTCATTATGCAATTGATTGTTGGGATGCTGAAGTAAAAACTGATCAATATGGATGGGTTGAAATAATAGGTATTGCCGATCGTACAGATTTTGATTTAAAATCCCATATAAAACATAGTAAAGAGGATTTATCAGTGTTTAAAGAATATGATACACCAAAAAATGTAACTGTTACAAAACCTTCATTTAATATGAAAAAATTTGGTCCAACATTTAAAGGAGATTCACCAAAAGCTAAAGAAATTCTTGAAAATACTGATAGTAATATTATTAAAGAATCATTTGACAAAGATGGAGTATTTTCTTTTAGTATTGGAGAAAATAAATATGAAATCGACCAATCCTTTGTTAAATTTGAAACTAAAGAAGAACAAATACGTGGAGATCGTATTATCCCTCATGTTATAGAACCATCATATGGTATTGATCGTATAATCTATTCAACATTACTTCATTCATATACTGAAGATGAAACAGAAGAAGGTGAAAAAAGATCATATCTTAAATTACCTGCTAAAATTGCTCCTATTAAAGCAGCAATCCTCCCACTTGTAAATAAACAACCACTAACTCTTATTGCAGAGGATATAGAAACAACACTTCGATCTAGTAATATAATTACATCTTTTGATGGAAGTGGAACTATTGGTCGTAGATATGCTAGAGCAGATGAAATAGGTATTCCATATGCTATAACAATAGATTATGATACTGTTGATGATAAGAAAGTTACTATACGTAATAGGGATACCTTTAAACAAAAACGTGTGGAAATAGAAAAACTTTCAATGATAATAAATAACTTAGTAGAAGGACATATTAACTTTGAAGATATTGAAGAATAGGTGATTATATATGATTATAGATGCCCATGTACATGCAGATTGTAGGCCTATTGAGGACTTTAGAGATATTAAAATAGGTGGTGTTAATGCAATAATTACATGTGCACATGATCCATTAGAGATGAAACAATCAAATGTCAATATTGAACATTTAAATAGATTAGTATACAATGAACCAAAACGTGTGGCAAAACATGGTGTTAAAACATATGTTGCTGTGGGAATTCATCCAAGAGCAATACCCTCTGATTATAACAAAGTAATTGAAAAATTACCAGATTATCTAAAGAAAAAACATGTTATAGCAATTGGTGAAATTGGTATAAATGCAATTCGCGATATTGAAAAGGAAGTATTTATTAAACAATTACATTTTGCTGATGAAAATAATTATAATGTTATTGTACACACACCTAGAACAGATAAAAAGAAAGTTACTAAAACCACTATTGAATTACTTGATGAAAATATCAATCCTAAACTAGTTCAACTTGATCATGTTGATTATTCAATTGTTGATATGGTAATTGATAAGGATTATACTCTTGGTATTACTGTTCAACCTGAGAAAATGTCTGTATCTCAAACAGTAGATATGTTAGATAAATATGGATTTGATAAATTTGTACTTGATAGTGATATGAGTTCAGCACCATCTAATCCTATGTCTCTTCCAGAAACAAAACATGAATTAGAAATTAGAGGATATAAAAATAGTGATATTAACAAAGTATTATGTGAGAATGTTCTTAACTTTCATAACATAAAACTTTAAATTTTCTTTCTTTAATTATTTTTTCAAAGAATATATTAAAAGGTGATACTATGTATACAAAAACTTACATAATCTGTCCTAACTGTGGATATGAAGAAAATGAAGAAGCATGGGATAGATGCATAAATTGTGGATATGAATTTCATAAAAATCATAAAAAAACAAGAGAATATGATTATGACTTCTATGAAACAGCCAGACAACGTAACTACCCTCCAAGTTATACATATAGAGGTAACACTAATGAGGTTAAACCAAAAGATACTTTTATGGGCCTTATTTTATCAATAATCTGTCCAGGACTAGGTTTATTATATTTAGGTTTTCCTTTAAGGGGAATAGCATCATTTATAATAGTATTCTTAGCTTTTTATTGGTGGGGATTTTTACCTGCAATAGTTCTATACATTTTTTCAATAGTAATGACCCAATGTTGGGGTGCTGAATAAAAAAAATAGAGTTATACTCAAATATCCATTTATTTCTTTTTTTTGAAATATAAAAATAAAAAAATAGAAAAAGTAGTTTTATTGTCTTAACACCCTTATATCCTTAGGAGTTACAACAATAACATTTTTTGTACTTCCAAGTAAGATTACACTTGCATTTGTTGCATTTTTAAATGCTTTTAATGTTGAAGATAGCTTTCTAAATTCAGAAGCTCTTCTTTCTTGAATATATTTTAAATCAAGTATTGCTGGAACACCTGTTTTATTTACATTATCTAATTCATCTGATAATGAATTTAAGGATTTAATTTTTACTAAACGAATAGTATCAATATTTACACCTTGTTCTGGTTCAATTAAGACTGCTTCATCATCAGAATGATCAACAATTATATCTTCATAATCTGATTCATATGAATCACCCACATCTGAAATGAAATTATCACTTAACATTTTTTGATCATCGTCAAAGTTAGGTTCCATATCTGAATCAACATTATAATCACGATCCAAACTTTTTTTAATATTAATTGAAATATCCCTTAGGCTATTATCCATTTTTCTCACCTATATAATCCAAAACAGTCTTTAACAAACGTTTAAGACCACCATTAGAATCTGTATGTATATCCACAGTAGGTAAATTAAATTTTGATTCTATATTCTCTAATGATAAATCAGGAGCATTTCTTCTATTAATTGATAAAGCAACTACTTTTGTAGGTTCAACAGCTTCAATAGCATTTAATTCTGTGGAAATACCAACAGGTTCTCTGAATGGATGGTTTTCCCTGTGACATAATACTACAGCATCTGGCATTGCTCCAAACAATATAGCTGCTGAAAGTCCTTTAGGATGTGGATTACCAGTTTCTGTTAAACTTGATTGACCTTCAATGAAAATAATATCTGCATCTTCCTCTTCTTCAAAATATTTTACTGTTCCCATTATAGCTGAAGGAACATCCATTACAGATAAACTTCCAGCTCTGAAATTAATATCAGTTGGAGGTTGTAATCCCATTTCATCTGTTGAAAATATTTTTGCATTGAGACCTAACTCTTTTGCTGCTTTACCCAAGTTACGTGTTGTGGTTCTTTTTCCACATTCTTGTGATGTACCACCTATAAATATAACAGGTTTTTTATGATGATATGTTATTTTTGGTAATACTTCTGTTACTTTTTCTGGTGCAGTACCTATTACTTTTTCAACATTATCTAATCTTGAACTTATTTGTTTTATTTGAACACCTTTTTGATTAGCAAATTTTATTAGGGATGGATTTTCTTCTAAAGGTAATGATCTAAATGATGTTAATACATTTTGTCCTAGATCTATAGCTTGAACTGCATATTTTAAAGCAGCACCTTCAGCTCCTATAGGTAACATTATTGCTACTGTTTTTGAATTTGATTCTTCAACCAAGGTTTTTAAATCAGAACCTACTATATGTCCACAAAATTCTTTTCCTTGTTTTGCTTTAGAATCATCTAAAAAGCCAGCAGTTTCAACTCCATCAAAATTAGATAATTTTTCTCCACCCCCACCAGCTCCAATGATTATAAACGGACTTAAATCCTGAAAATCTTTACTAGATGTTATAGAATACAAAAAATCACTTCTCCAAAAAAATTTATTTTATAAATAATTATATAATTTTAAATCTATTATATTTAGATATATTTCAACTATAATTTATAATTATACATTTTTTTTA
>NZ_MAIF01000160.1:0-14645 GCF_001729395.1 Methanosphaera sp. A6
ATACGCTTTTTCTGATCTTCTATTTTATTGTATAATTTGAATAAAAGATAGAATAGAATTATTATAGAAAGTATATACAATGCATCTAATCCCCTTCCAAGTCCAGCAAATGATGCTAAATTTATACTTATCTGTGGAAATAATGCTGCTAATATAACTAAAATCCATATAACCAACCATTCAATATATGTTCCTATACTAAGTGTATCGTTACGAAAACGTTTACTTACCAATAAAATAACAGCAACACTAACTACAATAATTATTATTTGATATAATTCCATTGTAAATCTCCCCTATTATTTGAATGTTTCATTAAGAAATTCTAATATAATTTTTAATCCTACAATTGTATTTGTACCCTTTTCTATTGTTCTTTTATCATATATTGTAGTCATTGGTACTTCTTTTAATCTTAAATTACGTCTTTTTATTTCACCAATAATTTCAGATGATACACCATATTGTGGAGATTTTAGATTTAATTTACGTGCTGCTTCATTTGTAAATGCTCTAAGACCTGATTGTGAATCAGTAACCATTTTTCCCTGAAATATATATGTTATATAGTTCATAACAGTATTTCCAAAACGTCTACCCTTTGGCATGTCATTAAAATCCCTTGAAGCTATAACAACATCTGCACTTCCATCTTGTAGAGGTGGATACATATTATACAAGTCATCTGGATTATGTTGTCCATCTGCATCAAATGTAATTATTATATCAGCATTTTTACTTAGGGCTGCTTTTATTCCAGTTTTAATAGCTCCCCCTAATCCAACATTAATAGTATGTCTGTAGAGATATACCATGGGTGAGAATTTATCAACTAATTTCTTTGCTATCTCTGGACTACTGTCTACTGATCCATCATCTATAATTAAAACCTTAAATCCACGTTTAACAAGTTCTGTTGTTACTTCTTCAAGTGTTTCTTCTTCATTGTAACAGGATAAAACAATATATATACTTGATGTTATTGGTGGTATGTCTTCTTTGTTCATTTTCTTCGTGTCCTGTGTTGTGTTTTTATTAATTTAATATTTTTAAAATTCTGTTACTATATATATTAAACATTATTTTTATATTTTAAAGTAAAATTGAAATTATATTAGAAAATATTAATTATTTATTATTTATTTTTTTAAGAACATCACACATCCTATGTGCTAAATATATTGAAGTATCGTATCCAACAGTATCTTTTTTTGTATCACCCACCCCTGTACAACCATAATGTGCTGTAGGTCTATCATCTCCTACTATTATTGCACCTTGTATTAAAAAAAAGTCATGAATTGATGCTATAGTACTTTCTTGTCCTCCATTACGGAAACCTCCACAACTTAGTGCTCCACACACCTTATATTTAAATGCATGTATATTTCGTAGTGGACGTAGTCTGTCAATAAATGATTTTGCAAGTCCTGTCATGTCTCCAAAATAAACTGGACTACTCATGATTATACCATCGGCTTCTTTTACTTTAGATGTTAATAAAACCATATCATCATCTATATGACACTTGTTATTTTTCTTACAATAGTCACATCCAGTACAATAATCAATTTTCTTATCACATAAAGTAATAAGTTCTACTTCAATTCCATTTTTACTTATTTCATCTAATGTATTTCTAACAAGATATTCTGTATTACCATTACTTCTTGGACTACCTACAATTCCTACAACTTTCATATAATCACCTAAAAAAAATCATTGAATAACAAAATAAAAAAAAAAAGTTTACTAAAAAAATAGAAGAAATTAGAAATCAACATTAGTTTCTTCTAAAGACTTCCATAACTTATCCTTATCAGATAATATAATCTCATCAACATCATCTAAAGGCCACTTAATACCAATAGTTTCATCATCCCACTTAATTCCATCTTCATCATCAGCCTTATAATAATCAGTACATTTATATGTAAACTCTGCTTCATCAGATAAAACCAAAAATCCATGAGCAAAACCCTCAGGTATGTAGAATTGTTTCTTATTTTCACTAGATAAAATAACACCAACCCACTTACCATATGTACTTGAATTACTTCTTAAATCAACAGCAACATCAAAAACTTCCCCTTTTATAACACGAACAAGTTTTCCCTGAGGCTGTGTACGTTGAAAATGTAATCCTCTAAGAACACCCTTTTTAGATTTAGACTGATTATCTTGAACAAATTCTGAAGATATTCCAGCCCTACTAAATACTTCCTTCTGATATGTTTCCATGAAGTATCCACGATTATCTCCAAAAACTGTAGGTTCAATAATATACACTCCATCAATTGAAGTTTCATTAAATTTAAATTTTTCCATTATAATTATCTCCATTTATTATTAATATATAATTCTATTTAACAAGTTATTTTAAATAAACCCCTAATATATAAAAACACTAATTTTTACCTAGTTTTTCCTGTTGTTTTTCATAAACAGGCTTATATAATCTTGCATAAATACCACTTGGAACTACATATACAAGTAATATTAGTATGGATATTAAAAATCCCTTAATCCACCCTGTTAACTTATATAAAACTGAAATTAATGATAAAACATTATTTTTAATATTAGGACGACCTGTTGCCTTATCAACCATAATAGCAACAAGTACCACTATAATATAATAATTTGTTGTAAGAGAATGATTATCTAAATTTTGATAACAGATACGTCGTATATTATCATCCTTAAGCATTAGTGCAGAATTTAACCATCCATCATAAAACTTAGTAAAGGTATATGTATGCTCACTATCAGTATCAGGATTATCCCCCTGAATTATAATATCATTCTTTGACTTATAAACATAATAATTCTCATCCACAGATTTTGAAATAAATGCAAATTGTGGAAAGAAATTTGGAACATTATCATATGCTTGAATAAGAGTATTAGAATCATAACTATCAGTTCTAAAAATATATGCTGAAATAAATGCCATGTCCATGAAATATTTACCCTTCATAATATCAATTAATTCCCTAACATGAATTTCTCTAGATGAAGTCTTATTAGTACTAGTTATATTATTTTCTTCTTCTAAAATATCATTCAATGATTTATCAGAGGGATTTTTCTTATTTGTTGGTAATAAACATGAGGTCACATAAATAAAATCATACTTATCAGAAACTACTGCATCTATCACATCATCAACAGTTGAAAAATCATAGTTATCATCATCACCCAAAATCCAGGTATATTTTGACTCTGAAGTTTCAACAGCACGAAGAATATTAGCATTACCACCAATATTAGTTGAATGTCTTACTATATGCATATTTGGAAATAATTTTTCATACTTAGCACATATCTCTGGAGTATTATCTGGTGAACAATTATCAAGTACTGTGAATTTACAATTCTTAAATGGACTATTTAAAAATTGATTTAAAGTATTATCCAAGTACTTACTTCGATTATATGTGATTAATATTATTTCCATCTTTTCTTCAATCATAGAACTCACCTAAACACGTAATTAATTATTTCTTCTAAACCATTTAATTGTTCTTTTAATACCTTCCTCAAATGTTATTTGAGGTACAAATCCAGTATCAATAACAAGTTCACTAATATCTGCCTTAAGATACATGACCTGATTTTTATTATAAGCACGTCTTCCAAATCCAACATTAAAATCCGGATTAATATTATCACGTATAATTTCAATATACTCTCTTAAAGGCCTAATTTTTCCAGAACCAATGGTATAAACTTTACCATCAACACCACTTGTTGCTACTTTAATAAATGCCCTTGCACAGTCCTCAGAATATATGTAATCCCACATTTGATTTCCTTCTGTTGTGTCAAATGGTTTATTATTAAGAATACTACCAATACATGAAGATATGAGTGTTTTTTTATTATCTCCTGGACCATAAACACTAAGTATTCTAACCCAAATATGCCGTAGTCCCATGTTTTGTGCAAATATTCTACTTAATTTACCTGCAGTATACTTACATACACCATACCCTGTTACTGGATCTACTGACATATTTCCATTTAATGCTTCTTCTTTTAATCCATACTCTGCTTGTGAACCTGCACCAACAAATACACTACAATTAGATTTTTTTGCAAGTTTACATGCATCTAATGTATATTTAACATTATCAAGCTGAGTATATGAATCATCACGTCCATCAATAGTCCCCTTCCATGCAAGATGAAATAATACATCAGAATCTGGAAGAGATACATTACATAAATCACTTACATCACATTCAATAACATGAATATTAGAATCCACGGGAATATTCTTGATTTTTGAAGAACCAGGCCTTACTATTGCATATATTTCATTATTTTCCTTTAAAAGATTCATAATACTAATGGCAATCATACCAGTAGCACCAGTAATTATATACCTCATAAATACCACAACAATTTAAGTACATACTTACTTCTTAATAATCATATTTTCTTCAAGTTCATCTCTTGGTAGGAATGGTTTCATATCTTCAAGTGGTGCTGAAACCATCTTTCCATCTGGAAGCTTTTTAGATGCAGATTTTGGTTCAAATTCCTGTTTTGTATCTACAAATATTTCACACATCACATATCCATCATGATTTAATGTTTTATTAACAGTTTCATCTAACTTACTAATATCATTACATGAATAATATGGAATAGAATAAGCATTAGCTATTTTTTTCATTTGTGGGAAGCTTACATCACCACTATCTCCACCAATTCCAACAAATGGTCTTTCAAAGAATGATCTTTGTGTTATTCTTATTGACTGATATCCATTGTTATTTATTACAAATAATTTAATAGGTAGTTTATGATGCACTATTGTTTGTAATTCTTGGAGATTCATTTGAATACTTCCATCTCCACTTACACATACAAGACGTTTTTTACCAATACCAAAACATGCACCACAAGCAGCAGGCAGGTCATATCCCATTGAAGCAACACCAGAATTTACAACCAATCTTTGTCCTTTTTTAAGTTTATATCCATGAATACATGCACATGCTGAACCATTAGCAACCACGATCTTCTCATATTCCATCATATTTGAAGATAATGTATCTAGAAATGCATATACATTTATAGGACTTTTTTGTTGGTATTTTAATTTATCACATACAGGATACTTATTTTTCCACTCATTACATTTATCTACCCATTGATTGTAATTAAATTCATAGCCCATATACTCTTCATCAAGTACCTTATTAAATATTTCTAGGAAATCACCAATATCTGATTGTATTGGCATATCTATATTAATTGTTGGTTTTTCTATTTCAGCCTTATCAATTTCCACCATTATCTTATATGCATCATATGCCCATTTATCATATGCAAATGAAACTTGTCTAGTACTTAATCTACAACCTAAGGATAGTATTAAATCACTATTTTGTACAGCGAAGTTTGCTGGTCTATCTCCAAATGATCCACCACAACCTACTGTTAATTTATTATCATATTCAAGTGAATCTGTAGCATTCCATGCATTTACAACAGGTATTTGTAATTTATTTACAAGTTTTAAAAATTCATCATGTGCATTATTTGTTCTAATAGCACTACCAGCATAAATAACTGGTCTTTTAGCAGATTTAAGTTTGGAAATAACATTTTCAATTGTATCTTTTGTTACTTTAACACCTAAATCTATATCCAATTCATCTTCATTAAATTCTATTAAATCATCAGTATCAATAATAGCTCCCTGAATATCTAATGGAACATCTATCCAACATGGTCCTGGTCTTCCAGAAGTAGCAAGATATAATGCTTTTTGAAGAACATATTTTATTTCATTAGGATTTTTTATCATATGTGCATATTTTGTCATTGAATCTACTGTTGAGACAATATTCCATTCTTGATCCCCTAGTTGTCTAAGATCTAGCCCTGTACTATCTACTGTCATTTCATATTTTACTTGTCCTGATATTACAAGCATTGGTATTGAATCAAGATATGCTCCAAGTACTCCAGTTAGTGCATTTGTTCCCCCAGGTCCTGTTGTTACACACACAGCAGGTAGTTTATTTGACATTCTATAATAACCTTCTGCTGCTATTGCACATGCTTGTTCATGATGATTATAGATACATTTAATATCTTCATTATGACCAAATCCATCATTAAGATGCATTGCACCTCCACCTACAACTGTAAATAATGTATCTATGTTGTTTTCAGCTAAAAATTCTGCTATATAATCTGCTACTCTTATTTTCATTATATTGTCTCCTTGAATTAAATTATTTTTATGTATTATCGTTGAACTCGTCCAGAAGCATTACCATTTGCAAGTAAATTAACTTCTTCCTCTGTAACTAAATTGAAGTCCCCTTCTATTGTTTGTTTAAGACAACTTGCTGCTGTTGCAAATTCCATAGTTTTATCAATGTTCATATTTTTCATAAATCCATATATAAGTCCTGCAACAAAACTATCTCCTCCACCAACCCTATCTGTTATATGAATAGAATACTCCTTAGATTGATAACATTTATTCCCATAGTATATTAATGATGTCCATTTATTATCACTTGCTGATATGGATGTTCTAAGAGTACATGCAATATATTTACATCCAAATCTTTCATGAATCTCTCTTGCAACTTCCTTATATGATTCATAATTTAATATTCCCCTATCCACATCAGAATCAGAAGCTTTAATATCAAATACCTTTTCTATATCTTCTTCATTTGCAATACAAACATCAACATATTTAATGAGTTTTGTCATTACTTTGTTTGCTTTTTCTTGTGTCCATAATTTAGATCTATAATTTAAGTCACAACTAATTGTAATACCCATACTTTTTGCAACAATACATGCCTCTAATGTAATTTCTGCCAAGTTATCAGATAATGCAGGAGTTATACCTGAAAAATGAAACCATGAAGCATCTTCAAATATGGTTTCCCAATCAAAATCACAAGATTCTGCCTCAGATATTGAAGAAAAAGCCCTATCATAAATTACCTTTGAAGGTCTCTGACTTGCACCTTTTTCCATATAATAAATACCTAAACGTCTTCCACCATAAACTATATGGTTTATACCTACACCATATTGTCTAAGCTTATTAAATGTGGCTCTTCCCATTTCATTATCTGGAAGTTTTGTAACAAATTCAGTTTCAATATTATAATTTGCTAGAGAAAATGATACATTTGCCTCACTTCCACCATAATTAATATCAAAACTATTTGCTTGTATAAATCTATTATATCCTGGTGGTGATAATCTTAACATTATTTCTCCAAAGGTAATAACTTTACTCATATAATCACGTCTATAATTCAACATTTACCCTATTTTTAAGTTCGTCACATCTTGCCTTATCTTCATCTACTACTGATTGATAATAATTTAATTTATTTTTAAGATAAAGATATTCAAATGTTATTGCTGTATCTATTGCATTAGCATAATTACCATCAAGTTTTTCAATATCAAATACTATTTTTCTTGTTTCTATTCTATCAATTGAATCCTCTAATTTCTTTATAAAATCAATACTATTTACTGATAATGTTCCACCAAATGCTGAGTTAAATCCATAATCATTTGATTTATCAATTATTGTTTTACAATATTCAAACATTTTCTGACCATTAATTTCACTCTTTGGAATGGAACATGAACTTGAAAAATCACTTCTTCCTATAACAACAGTATCTAGAAAATCACTATTTTCCCTAAAAATATTATCCATATTTTCATATGCTGTTATTGTTTCAAGATTTATTATTCTATCAATTACTCCATCATCTTTAGATGGAAATACTTTATTAAATGCTTTTCTAAATTTTGATGCTGCAAATGGTGTTTCAATCATTGGGGCCATTATACCATCTGCACCCAATATTTTACAATCATCCAAATCTCTTACAGCTTCACATCCACCAATTTTAATGTACATTTTGAGTCCTGCTTTAGAAATAATATCACGTAATTTTGTTAATTCATTTTTTCTAGAGCCTTCTGTTTCAAACTCTGATTTTACTGCTATTACACCATAGTCTTTTTTTAGTATTTTTAGTATTTCAACCATTTTTTCTTCTGTAGTGTTCATGACAATCACTTAAATTTATGAATTTATTATTCAACAGCTTCTCTTATTTTTTCAATCATATAATCAATTTTTTCATTAGTCATACCAGGATATACACCTATCCAAAATGTATTATTCATAATTTTATCAGTATTTTCTAAGTCTCCAACTACTCTGTACTTATTACTATCTCTTATTTGATCAAAACATGGATGTTTAATAATATTTCCTGCAAATAACATTCTTGTTTGAATATTATTATCTTCTAAATACTGTACTATTCTATTTCTATTATTTTCTTTTGTTGTAATTAAAAAACCAAACCATGAAGGATCACTATTTGGTTCTGCTTCAGGTAGTATTAATTTATCTTCAAGACCCTGTAGTCCATCTTTTATTCTGTTGAAGTTTTTCTTTCTTTTTTCAACAAAAGATGGGAATTTATCTATCTGTGCACAACCTACTGCTGCTTGCATATCTGTTGCCTTTAAATTATATCCAAAATGGGAGTAAACATATTTATGATCATAGCCTACAGGTAATTTACCATATTTTTGTGTAAATCTATTACCACAAAAATTATCTTCTCCAGAACTACACTGACAATCTCTACCCCAATCACGTAGTGAACGTATGATTCTGTTAAGTAGAGGATTATTAGTATATACTGCTCCACCTTCCCCTGTTGTCATATGATGTGGTGGATAAAAACTACTTGTACCTATATCACCTATTGTTCCAGTGAATTTTTCTTCATTATCAATTACATATTTACTTCCCAATGCATCACAATTATCTTCTATTAACCATAAATCATGTTCTTTACAAAACTTAGTTATGTATTCTAGATTAAATGGATTACCAAGAGTATGGGCTATTATTAAAGCTTTTGTTTTATCAGATGAGGCATCTTCTAGTTGATTAACATCTATATTATACTGTGGAATTGTAACATCAATAAATACTGGTACTGCACCATACTGTATTATTGGAGCAACAGTTGTTGGAAATCCTGCTGCTACTGTTATTACTTCATCTCCAGGAAGTATTTGTCTATCTTCAAGAAGGGGGGATGTTAATGCCATAAAAGCTAGTAAATTAGCAGATGATCCTGAATTTACAAATGAACAATACTTGATATTAAGATATTTAGCTAATTTTTTTTCAAAAGAATCAGTATATCTTCCTGATGTTAACCAGAATTCAAGGGAGCTATCCACTAAATTCACCATTTCTTCACAGTCATATACTCTAGAAGCATATGAAATCTTATCTCCCCTATGATACTCTACAGGTTTATGATATTTATCAGCATATTCCCTTACTAACTGTAATATTTCTTCTCTTGCTTCTTTCTCTGTCTTATTTTTAAATATAATGATTCCTCCTTTGATATTCATCTATTTGATTACTGGTGTATTCTTTCATATCTTCATTGTTAATATAGGCATTTGTCCATTCAACTGTTTTTTCAATAGCTTCTTTAATATTCCATGTTGGCCTCCAACCAAAGACATCCTTTATTTTCTGGTTGTTAAGTTTTAAGAAGGTTGCCTCATGTGGACCATTATCACTCTTATTTATCCATTTTATGTTGTTGTTTGTGATTTTATTGTAGTGGCTACAAAATATATCCACTAAAGTTTTTGTTGTAATACAGTCTTCATCATCTGGTCCAACATTGTAGTAACCTGCATATTCACTATTTTCATATTGTTTTTTTATTATTGTTAAGTACATGTACAATGGTTCTAAAACATGTTGATAAGGTCTAATTGAATTTGGATTTCTTATAATAATATCTTCATTATTAATACATGCTCTTACACAGTCTGGTACTATTCTATCCTTTGCAAAGTCTCCACCACCAATAACATTTCCTGCTCTTGCTGTTGAAGTATTGATGTTTTTTTCTTTAAAGAATGAATTATTATAAGAATGTGTTATTATTTCAGAGCATGATTTACTATTTGAATATGGATCATATCCATCAAGTTTTTCATATTCTGAGTATCCCTCATTTTTTCCAGTATTTTCATATACTTTATCTGTTGTTACATTTAGAAATGATTTAACATTTGATTCTCTAATACATTCACATATATTTACAGTACCCATTACATTTGTTTGGTAGGTATATAATGGATTTTTATAGCTTTCTCTTACAATTGGTTGTGCTGCCATATGAATTACAATGGAAGGATTAGTATCATAAAATATGGTTTTTAACATGTTTAAATCCCTTATATCACCTATAACTGAATTTATATCATTATCTAAATCTAATAATTCGTATAAATTAGGATTAGATGGTGGATTTAATGAGTATCCTGTTACATTAGCACCATATTTAACTAATATACTTGTTAACCATGAACCCTTAAAGCCTGTATGTCCTGTTAGTAAAATATTTTTATTTTTAAAGAATTTATCCATAATTTATCAACTATATACTTTATTTCCATAAATACCATGGTGCATTATCTTCTTGCCATAATTTTTCTAAAGCATCATGATCTCTTTTTGTATCCATACATTTCCAGAATCCATGATGCTTATATGCCATTAACTGACCATTTGTTGCTAAGTTTTCAAGTGGATCCTTTTCAAAAACTGTTGTATCATCTGTAATATAATCAATAGCTTCTTTTTCAAGTATCATGAATCCACCATTAATCCATCCACCATCTTCTTTTGTTTTTTCTGAGAATTTATTTATTGTTTCAGTTTCATCTATTTTTAGTACACCAAATCGTCCTGCAAGATTCACTGCTGTTATTGTTGCAAGTTTTTTATTTTTCTTATGGAAATTGTATAATTTATTTAAATTAACATCAGACACCCCATCACCATATGTTAACATGAATGGTTCATCATCTGGCAAATAATCTTTAATTCTTTTAATACGTCCACCAGTCATAGTGTTAAGACCTGTATCTACTAAAGTAACTTTCCATGGTTCTGAATAATTGTTATGTACTTCCATTTCATTTTTTGATAAGTCAAATGTTACATCAGATGTGTGAAGATAGTAATCTGCGAAAAATTCTTTAATCATGTGGGATTTATATCCAAGACATATTATAAATTCATTATATCCATAGTAGGAATATATTTTCATTATATGCCATAAAATTGGTTTTTCCCCTATTTCAATCATTGGTTTAGGTTTTAAATAGGATTCTTCAGAAATTCTAGTTCCAAAGCCTCCAGCAAGTATGACCACTTTCATAGATTTAATGCTCCTATTTTTTTATTATATATAATATATTATTTTTTAATAATATGTAGTTAGCCTTATTAATTCACATATTTTTATGAAATTATTTTTTTTAATGAAAAAAATATGTATCACTATATATTGATATTAATTACAATCAAACATACAATAAATTTAATATAATCTAAATTATAATCATTAAATAACTACTCAAAAAAAACCCAAAATAAATATTTGAAAGAAAGAAAATTGGAGATGAATAGATGAAAATTGATGTAGATGATTCAAATTGGATAAGACCAATGCCTAATGCAATTATATCATGTAGAAGTAAAGATGGACATGATAATGCATTGGCAATAGGATTTATTTCAAATATTGCAACAGATCCTCTTATGATAATGGTAGCAATAAGACCTTCAAGATATTCACATGAGATTATTAAAGAAACTAAAAACTTCGTTGTAAATCTACCAACAAAAGACTTTAAAAGAGAATTTGACTACTTGGGAAGTGTTTCAGGATATGATGAAGATAAATTAACATCAATCAATACAACTGATGCAGATGTAATTAATGCACCAATACTTACAGATTGTCCTATAAACTATGAATGTAGTCTTATAGATGTGTATAGTCCTGGAAGTCATGATTTATTCATTGGAAAGGTTGAGAAGGTTCATTGTGATGATAAATATCTAACAAAAGAGAAATCTGTTAATTGGGAAAAAATAGATTTATTATAATATTGGAGATAATCAAATGAAAAAAGAAGCAGATAAAACAAAAGCAAGAATAAAACCCATGCCAAACACTATTGTATCATGCCGTAAAGATGGACATGATAATGCATTAGCAGTTGGAGTTGCAAGTGTAGCAAGTATCGATCCTGTAATGGTAATGATTGGAATTATACCTTCAAGATTTTCATATGATATGGTAAAGGATACTGGAAAATTCGTTGTAAATATACCTACAAAGGAATTTAGTGAGAAATACATGTACCTTGGAACTGTATCTGGACGTGATGAAGATAAATTAGCATCCATTAACACAACTGATGCAGATATAATTGATGCACCAATACTTACAGATTGTCCAGTAAATATTGAATGTAGTGTTGTTGATTCAATACAACCTGGAAGTCATGAATTATTTATTGGAAAAGTAGAAAAGGTTCATTGTGATGAAGAATACTTAACAGAAGATAATGATGTTAAATGGGATGAAATAGATTTAATTTAATCTCCTTTTTACATCTTTTTAGTTAATATCCTATTTTATTAAGTTTTATATCTAAATCTAAGAGGAATTTAAGATGGAAGTTTACACTTTTTCTATGGCATCATTATAATATTTGAGGAGTTTCTCATTTTTCATAATATGTTCCATGTTAAAAATATCTTCACTTGTTTGTTTATTGTTTTTGGCAATTGATAGTTGACTGTTAATATATCCCTTGTTTTTAATAATATTTCTTAATTTATATGCATGTGTTTTTTTAGGATTTTCTATTCTCTCTTGCATAGTATGTATAATTTCATCCTTACCTAAATCTAGTCTAGTGTTTATTTGTTTAATTTCATTAATTATATTAAAAGCCCAATTCTTTAGTGATACTTCACACCCATCATTTAATAGTTTTAAATTAGTATTAAATGCATTTTCTGCAGTGTTTTCCTCGTTTATTAAACTTTCTTCCTGCCATTTATCATAAGTGGATTCTTCTTTAAGTAACAAGTACAGTAGGAATATGTGTATAAATTCCATATCCTCCATAGATATTCCACATTTATCAAATGGATTTATATCAATAGTCCTTATTTCAATATATTGAATTCCATCCTCTTTTAATGATTTTAAAAAGTTATTTCTATCATGTGGTTTTAAACGTATCTGGGTGTATAATTCCTTTGATTCAGATAATAAACCTTTATTAATAAAATCTTTAACATCTCTTATAAACTCATCTACTGATGTGTATCTAGGATAGAGGGGTGTTTTATTTTTATATCCACATGATGCATTTCTATATGATACAGCCTCAGTACCATAATAACTATCATAGTTATCTTTTTTATTCATTAGATTGTAACATTTTTCTATAAATGTTTCATGACATGCAATAGATGTTCCTGTTAGATATATTATTAGCCATTTATATCGAAGGTAGTTTCTTACTATTTTAAGATAGAGCTGATTTTTAAAGTTTTTATATGAAAGATCATGGGATATATTTTTATATAATTTTTCTATGACTTTTTCATCAAATGAGAAGTTATAATGAATTCCTGATATTAACTGTAGTTTTCTTCCATATTTTTTTGATAGATTTTTTCTATATTCATATGCATCCTTACCTTCTTTTGAATATTTGGCTATGGGTATTTTAGAGTCATCTGGTATGATACAGGGTAGTGATTGATTCCATATATATTCATTATCTGGAATATTTATGTTTACTAAATCACTTATAAATGACAGAAATTGATATACTTCATTTAATGTATTGAATGATGGTGTTACTATTTCTATCTGACTTTCTGAGAAATCTGTTGTTATATATGGATTTTTAAGTTTATCTCCAAAGACTTCTGGATGTGGTGTTAAGGATAGATTTCCATCTTTTGTTACTCTAAGACCTTCCTTTTCTAATCCAAAGTTTCCTGATAGAAGTTCATTGTTAGTAAGTATTTTTTCTATCTCTTCTATATTAAAATAATTTTTCATGTATTATATGTTTGTATATTATTTATATTAATATTTTTTAACAATTGTTATATTTTAAAAGTATTATAAAAAGTTATGTATCAAAAAATTTTAAAAATATGATTTTACAACAATTAAATTTTAAAAATTATTGTAGAAATATATTTTCTACAAGTAAAAATAGAAAAAAAAGTGTATATGTCTATATGAATCCACATCCATCTGATGATTCACTTCCCATACACACACTACATGATTGTGGAATATTAACCTTTTCTTTATGTATTTGACAGAGAATTTCCTTTGTTTTTATTGTTTTACATATGTGACAGAATCTTGGTATTAAATCTATTGGTTCTAATTCCCCATTTTTTATGTCTCTTGCCATATTTTTTATATATTGTTCTACAACAGGATCAAAATCTAGTTCATGCCCTCTTTTATCACTAATATATTGTGATACTGCAGGTTGTGTTATATCTAGTAGTTCTGAGATATCTTTTTGTTTCATTCCAAGGTTTAATAATTCTTTTGCAAGTTTTGAACGTATTGATGGTATTACATACCATACTACTATTTCACATGGTGGTTTCATATTATTTACCTCCAAAGATATAATTAAAGTTAGTATTTTAGTATAATTTTATTTAT
>NZ_MAIF01000161.1:0-13329 GCF_001729395.1 Methanosphaera sp. A6
TATTTCAGTTGCTTCATCATTTATTTCAATAAAAACATCTATTTTTTCAATATCATCTTCAATTAATTTAAATTCATGTGTTATATTTGATATTTTAAGTGTTGATATTATTTTTTCTAAATTATGTGATGCATCATGACTTATACGATTATTTACTTCTGTATAATATTTTTTTGATATTTTTAAATTGAAATCTTTTTCTGAAATTTCTGTATAATCTTTTGTTAATTCTTCAGTAAGCCTAAGAAGTGTTGAGTCATAAATAAAACTACTATATTCTCTTTTATTTTCATTAATTAAATGTATTATATTTACTGTTCCTTTTTCTTTTTTATCATTCCTATTACATCTACCTGCAGTTTGAATAATACTATCCATCACAGCAAAATCTCTGTAGATTATATCTACATCAATATTTACTCCTGCTTCAATTAATTGTGTTGTAACGATGACTTTTCTATTATTAGATTCTTTAATTTTTTTAATTCGTTCTAGTTTCTCTTTTGGAATTATATTTCCAGATAAATAGTATAATTCTATACCTTCTTCATCAAAATACCCTTGTATATACTCAAATATCTCTGTTGATGATGATATAGTATTTAATACTATCATAATATCTTTATTATTTTCTTGAATTATATCAACTATTTTTTCTTTAAAATCATCAATTGTCATTGGTGTATGATGAAATACATAGTTAACTCTATCAAAACAGTCAAAGTATTTCTGTTCATTAGTAATTAAAGGTAATATTCCATCACTTTCTTTGAAAATTTCTGGTTGAGTAGCAGTCATGAATATAATCCATACATTAAATTTTTTAGACAAATAATCTAATGCTGTTTTGAATATTTGATTATATTTTGCTGGAATAGATTGTGCTTCATCTACTATTATGATAGAATTACTTATATTATGAAATTTTCTTAATGCTTTATTTTTATTTGATATGAGAGTATATGCTAATTGATAAAACGTAGTTATAACTATTTCTGAATACCATCCTTCAAGTAGCATTTCAGCTTTATCTACATCTAATTCAGCTTTTTCAGTAGGATCATCTTGTATTTTCGTAGTTCCATTTTTATTTACCACATAAGATAATTCAGATGTGGAATTATGTTTAATTAAAATATCAGAAGTATCATAATTGGAATAATTTAATATTTTTCTTAATACTTCTTCATTTTGATCAACAATACTTAAAAAAGGCATGGTATATATTATTCGAGGTATAATATTTTTTTCGTTTTTTATTTTTCTTCGTAATTTTAATGCAAAAGAAAATGCACTCATTGTTTTACCAGAACCAGTAGGTAACGTAATTGAATAGATTTTATTGTTTAAATCAATATTTTCAAGAGAACTTGTTAATTCTTGATAAGCTTCTTCTCGAATTTCATTAATACCTTCATATTGACCAAATTTTTCTTGTTTATATAAGTCAACTAAATTAGCATTAAGTTCTTGTCTAGGATATGTCTCAGTGTAAGAAGCATCTAACTTATCACTATCTAATAATACTGAAAATAGTATTAATACATTGAAGTAATTATCAATTCTTTTTTCTCGATATATTATTTTTAAATCTTTTTTAATAACTGATTTAATTTCTTCATATTCTTCTAAAAAATCATCGATGGAAATGTTGTATTTTAAATAAAATTCTTTAAGACTAGATATGTTTCTTGATTTAATATCCTTAATTTGTTCATCAAGATATTGTGGAATTTGATTTATTTTATTAAATTCTGATTTTTCTGTATTATAAACATCTTTTAAATTTCCATGATGATTGATTATACAAATGTAACCTATGATAGGATAATTTAGTTCTTCTTTAATTTCATTTTCTTTTATGTACTTTTTTATCACATAATACCCAAAAATTGCAGATAAAAAGCTATGATATGCCTTTTCACTATTTTCTATTCCAAATAGATGTTTTTGAAAAAAACTGGTGCATTTAGCAAAATCATGACATAATCCAATTAAAAAAGAAAGGGAGGCATAGAAAGAATTATTTTCTATGTTAAGATTTTCAAAGATACTTCTTGAATTTTCTGCTACATTTAACAAATGTTCTGTTAAAGGCTTTTGAGGGTGTGAATAAAGTTCATTAATTTTATCAGTATAAGATAACATTGTCTTCTCCAACTTTATAATATTCACAGGATTCAAGTTTAATAGTATTGCCCATTGATTCATAATAATACTCTAAAAATGAAGTAACACTACGATCATCCTCCATAAAACCTGGTGATTTTATAACACCATAACGTTTTTTAGGTTCTATTTTAATATTACCACTTTCTTTTAATACAACAGAATTAATATCAACATTATTACCTTTAATACTTTCAGTCGAATATATACCTTTACCAACAAGACTAAAATTAGCTAAACATTCAGTTATACCTAAATAAGGTGTATAAACACTTTTATGTTCTTTTAATGTATTATATAATTTATTCATTATTTCTTCATCATCTAAAGATAGATATATTCTATATTTTACATTTTTAAGAAATTCTGCTGGGACTTGTGTTCTTTTTCCATTACCTTTTATTTCAGATAAAAGCATGCTATTTTTAGTATTAATATAATTTAAATTAATTCTGGTTTTTTTAATAGGATTAATGATTTTTAAACCTATTTTACTATTTTCTTTCTGAAATAAATCATAATAGGAATTTCTTGGATAACCAAGTATACCAGCAATAAAACCTGCGATAGTCGTTCGACTAGGAAATGGATATGTTAATGTTGAAGTTGTTGTATATCCTCTTCTGAAATAGGCATAATCCCCCCAAATGTCAAACACTATTAGATTCATAATAACACCTTCTATAATTGAATTTCTTCAGTATCAATTCCTAAAGAGTTTATAGCTTCAATAATAGAATTACTTTCTTCATTAATTGAATTTAAGTTATCATCCACTTTATAATAGATTTTATTTATTTTTTCTGTGTTTTTAGATAAACTATTAAGTAATTGACTGTATACTAAGTTAATTTCATTAATATTTCTAATTTCTTTATCATTTTCAAAGTCATGTTTTATTGATATTTTATTGTTTAAATCACCTATAAAGAAGTTATTTTCAGAATATTCTATTTGTAACAATAATCTTGGAGTTTGACCAAATTTAGATCTTGTAATTAAGTTTTTAGTACCATTCCATATTCCATCCAATAATTTATTAATATCATCTTCTCTCAAATTAGTTGATTTTGCAGCATTTTCATTTATTACTCCATAGAATGCTATAAGAGAATAAGGCAATATGTATTCTTCACGGAAGGTTTTTTGACTTTTACCATCTTTAGAAGCAAAAGCACCAGTTCCTTTTATATATTGCATATCTACTTTGTGTAGTGAGCGACCCATTCTAAACTGAACCGGACCTGTAAGAGTAATGGATCCTGTTTGTTTTTTCTTTAATTTAAGTTCAAGAGGAATTGTACCTCCAAACAAACGTGCATCAATACATTTTTCTAAAATATTATTTTTTAAAGCATTTTTAGCTTCATCAAATGACTCGTAATTTCCTTCAGGTAAATAATCTTCTGCTCTTGTTTTAGCATCCTGAAGTCCACCCTCTTTTCCAGCTTTTTCTTTTACAAATAGTTCTTCATTTGCAAATTCTTCTAAGTAATCTCTTATTGTTCTTTTTAAACGAACATCAGTAACTATGTTAATTTCAGTTTCTTCATCTATACGTGGTTTATTTTCATCCAATGGATCTCCATTAGGATTTGCATCACTTATATCATATAAAAATAATAATTCTGATCTATTCATTTTTATCAGCCTCATCTTTTAATTCAAATGTATCTCCAATTGTAAAGCCTAACACAAAGTAATAACTTACTTCATCTTTTTTTAATTTCCAATTATTTTCTGCTTTTATTAAATTAAGTGTAATTTCCTCTTCTATTTCTTTATAAAAATAGTTATTGCTAGGATTATATTCTGTTAATTTATTAATAGCCATTGTATATATTTGTTTTAATTTATCTTTATCAATATTCAAACCCCATAATTTATTAATAAATGGTGTTGACTCTAATTTTGAATATTGAATTTGTGTAACTTTTTTTGTCAATACACCTAATAAGAAACATGCTTTCTTATCAGGACTTTCTAACATATTTAATATTTCAGTTTCATTCATATTTTCAAAAGGCATTTTTTTACCTCCATTAAATAAGTTCAAGGAATCTAAGAATATGATTAAATGTAAAGCTTTAAATACATTAAATCGCATAATTCCTCCCTTATTATCATAATCACGCCAATTACTTCTAATTTCATTCATGATTTGTTTTAATAGGAATTCATAATCAATTGGTGTTTGATTCATGATTGAATTTACTAGCTCTATATAATATTTATTATTATTTTTAAATGAGAAGAAATCTCTTAATAAGCCTAAATACCAGTTATATTGATTTAATGAATATTTTTTATTTTGATTAGTAATTCTAGTTATAAAATTTCCAACATTTTTATCACCAAATATTAAATTCATATGTTCTTCATTAAATATTGGTAAGTTTTGTGTATTGTGTTGTTCTTTGTAAATCTTATGTAACCAGGATGGAAGAACACTTTCTACATATCCTGAGATATTAAATGAATTATTACTTGCTTCATAATATAAAAACTTAAACTCCAAAATATCATTTAAGTTTTCAATTATTTCTGCAAATTCTTCTTCCTTACTAACAACATCTGAATATTTTCTATGTTCCTCAATATCTAATAAATCATCATATATTTCTTCTAAAACTTTTTCTTTGTTAAAAAATACCATGGGAATTACATAATAACGTAAACCATACTCAGAAAAGCTAAGATATTTTTCAACAAATTTTTTTCCAGCCTCTAAATATAATGCACAACTAGGACATATACTAGATTGTTTCCATTGATTTGAAACGCTGAAATCTGGTACATTACCTGATTTATCTCCAGTTGCAAAGGTTAAACCAATTGAACTTGGAACTAAACCATATACTTCTGTAGTTTTATCACAAAGGTAACATTTCGATGTGCCTTTACTTTTTTTAGAACCTAATTTATAATATTTCTCATTAGCTTTATTTAATAGAATTTCTTTAAAAATTTCATAATCATTTAAATACTTGAAATTTTCATTTAATGAAAATCTAATAGTTAATAAAACATTACGATTATTTTCAGAGTCTATTTTATCATAGACATTAATTATTTCTTCCATGATTTTCTCTTTATTTTCATCTAACATGAGAAAGATATTGTTAATAAATTCATCTTTTTTAGCATTATCCTTAAACCATTTGAAAAATTTTTTATTAAATGTTTTTTCTGGTTCTGTGATTAATGAGGATGGTGAAAGATTTGTACCATTTGAAGATCCTTTTTTATACATGTAATTAATGTTTTTTTGAAGAGTAAACTCTTCTTCTGTAATTTTAAGGTAATTAATATTATTGCCATCAATTATTGTATCAACAAATAATACTTTTTTAGTATTATTGAGTTTATTAGCATCCAAGACAATTTCTATCTTTTCCATATTTTCTTCATGAATCCAGAATTTACCTAATTCATACATACCATTTAACATATCGTTTTCACCTCCTATTATTAATGAAACCCATTCCTAAACTATTTTTTTCGCCTAAACCACAATCAAATAAAAAATTATAAAATTTTCTATCTTCTCGAGCAATATTTTTTTCTAAAACTTTCCATAAGCTACCTATTATAATAAAAGTTTGGTTTTTCATAATTATTCGCATAGATACCTCTCGATTAAATTCAAAAGAATCAAAAAGATCTGATTCTAAGTTTATTTCATCTTGTGTATATGCAGTGTATTTTTTTAAAGCGTTTTCTTTAAGTCTATTAAAGAAAAAATTAAAATCTAATTTTTGATTAAAAGAATAATATCTATTTTCATAATTATTTTCAAACAATACAATAGGTGTTCCAGTGATTATTGAATTAGAACATTTATTATTCTTGATAAGTTTAACTTTATATTTTTCCATATAATATTTATTTAATCTAAATATTTCTAAGTTTGATAATTGATAATATAGTACTTTAATAAACGCACTACTTGGAGATGATATAATTATTGTTTTTAAATTATCTTGTTTAAAGTCACATACTGGAAATATATTGGAAAATGTAAAGAATTTAAAGCCTTTTATATCATGATAGTTTTTAAATTCAGTATCTTTTAACAATGAATATATAAAACCTTGTATATCATATTTACCAATTGCATCGTATTTACAATCAGATAATGGATTGAATTTAATTATTAGTCTCATATTAACCTCCTAATTAAAATTAAAAATTTTAATTTTTTCTTATTATTATAATTTATTTTCTATACTATATAAATATTATTTTTTATTGATTTAAAGAATAAGATTAATAAATTTAAATTTAATATAATATGAAAAATAAAAGAATAAATAAGAGTTTAAAATAGACTAGAAAAATAAATAGTGTGAAAACAATAGTATGAAAACTTGATTTAAAGTATAAATATTTTTAAAATAGACTTAATAGTATACAAATTATTATTAATCCCCTTTTAATACATTATTTTATCTTATTTTTAATTTTAATTATATATTTTCCTATCCAACACGTGATAAACTCATTAAAATCAATAAAAAGTACATATACTTCTTTATATACGTGTTAAAACTTATTTCTTGTATTATTTATTTTATTTTAAGTTATAACAATTGTGGCATTGTCTACCATAACTGTTGATATAATAAAGGGGTCTGCCCATATGTCTTTATTAATTCCATGTTCTTGAAATTTGTATTAAATTTGAATAATTTTGTGAGAACATCCCACTATTTGCTAACATTCTCTTTCTGACCTATATTCATAAAAAAAAATATATTTGTTATCTATAATTTCCCATGTTTGTTTTAATGTATCATCCACCATCTAAGTTTAGTAATATACTTTAATTGAATATAATAAGTAATTATTTTTAGATCTTTTCAACACAAAATCAAAAGTTTAAGTTGTCTAGAAGAGAAATAAGTATTTATAGAATATCTGTTTTTAAGTTTCGTAATAATATCCCTTATACTTTCTAACATTAATATTTATTATATCACATATCACTAATTTAAACTTTATTAACATTCCAATTTTCAATTATATTCCATTTCAAGTGTAAAATCTGATTTTACATTATTAAAATTTAAAAAAAAATATAGTGTGGATATAACTTTTCTACAAAGCCAATCCTATTATTAATATAACCCTCATTATTATAGCCCATAAAAAAAAGCATAAAAATAGGAATAAAGATAATCCCTCTGATGTTCTAATCTCTATTGGAAGTACTTTATTGATATAATCTGGAAATACAGTTAAATGTAGTAGTACAACAAGTATTATCATAACAAATATTAAAATACCACCATGTGTTATACGATATAATACATATATAATCATGATACCAACATTTATTGTAACATCACATATCATACTAATTATAATATATGGTATGGGATATACCCTATCTTCCTCTTTTTTCTCCTCATCTATATAAAAGAAGAATTTTTTACGAAGATAAATTAAAATACCAATATAAATTAAACATATATCATAGAGTGCTGCAATCTTAAAGTAAGCAAATAGTCCTGTTAAATAATATACATAATAACCCATACCACCTATAATTGTACTAATAAGACCTAAAGTTATGAAAAGAGCATATTTATCAAGATATCTTTTTTTACCATACCACATGACATAGGTTTTAATTCCTGTTTTATTATAAAAAAAATCAGATAAAAGAAGTTTATCTAACAAAATAAAAGGAAGGCTTAAAATCACAATTGGAAGAAAAACTACCATAATCATGAAAAATAAACCTGAAATTATGTCCATTATGTCCATCCCCATATGTGTTTAGAACCATTGAGATATGGTTCAACATCTTCTTTAATTTTGTTACCAAAACTTTCACCAAATAGAAATTCATAATAATCATCATGATATTTAACAATATCATCAACGGCAATTTTAGCAGTTTTTGCTATTTTAGGTGATTCTATCTTATCTATTATTTTTAATACTTTTACCATTTTTACTTCAGAATTATCATCTAAATTAATATTAGACTTAGAATCATCTAAAACAATAGAAATATTATCAGATACATTATCAATAAAATCAGTGCCTTTTTTAACACTAGAATTTATAAAATCAACTCCTTAACTTCTTTTAAAAAAATGAATTTTAATTAAAAAAGTGATAATAATAAATCTATAAAATATGCCTTAAAAATATTTTGAATAATAATAAAGATTTTATAAAAGATCCAATAGATTTAGAATTTAAATTTACTTAAATTACATCACCACAATTAAAAATACATATAAAAGATATTTAAGTTACTAAAATAAAAATTAGCAAGTATTTTAACAAGTATTATAAAAAAAATGTATGATTTTAGTATTAAATCCATTTAAAATTAAAAATGGAATTGTTTTAAAATTAAATCTTTTAGGTACTAAAAAAAGTAAAAAAAAAGAAGATATTGTTCTATTCTATACCAAGTAGTTGTGGTACAAAATAACTTATAATCATATCTGCTCCAGCACGTTTTATACTAAGTAGTGTTTCATATAGTAAATCTTCTGTAATGTATCCTTTTTCTATTCCTGCCTGTATCATTGAATATTCACCACTTACTTGGTATGCTATTGTTGGCATTTTAAATGTTTGTTTTACTTCACGTAAGACATCTAAATATGCTAGTGCTGGTTTAACAATAATAGCATCTGTTCCTTCTTGAACATCTAATGCTACTTCTCTAATTGCTTCATTGAAATTTGCTGGATCCATTTGATAGGATTTACGATCACCAAAGCTTGGAGTTGAATCTGCTGCATCCCTAAATGGTGCATAGTATGTGGATGCATATTTTGCTGCATATGAAAATATTGGAGTATTGATATAATCATTTTTATCTAGTGCTTCACGAATTGCACCTACTCTTCCATCCATCATATCACTTGGTGCTACTACATCTACTCCTGCATCTGCATAGCTTACTGCTATTTTTGATAGATATTTTAGTGTTTCATCGTTTTGAACATAGTTATCTTTTATTATACCACAATGTCCATGATCTGTATATTCACACATACAAACATCACCTAAAACAACTAGGTTTGTTTGTTCTTTTAATGCTTTGATTGTTTGTTGAATTATACCATTTTTATCATATGCACTGGATGCTTTTTCATCTTTATAATCTGGTATTCCAAAGAGTATTACTGATGTTAAACCATCATCTTCAAGAAGTCCTGCAAAATCTACTGCATCATCAACAGAATATCTGTATTGACCGGGCATTGTACTTATTTCTTCAGGATTTCCATTTTCTGTTGATTCTTTAATATATAGTGGATATATAAAATCACTAATATCTACACTTGTTTCACGAAACATGCTTCTTATTCTTTCATCTGATCTCATTCTTCTCATTCTTGTAACTGGAAACATTTTAAATCATCTTTTTATTAATTAATTTTTTAAGTTATTATTTAAAATTATATATTTTATTTGTTATTAAGTTTAGTTAGTCTTGTAGTGATAAAAAGTCATAGATTACCTTTGCTGCATTTATACTTGTTGTATCTCCTATTGTATTTGATGAAACTTCAACCACATCAATACCCACTACATTCTTTTTTGAAAGTACTCCAATCATATCCTCCAAATCATATGGTGTAATTCCACATGGTGCTGGTGTTCCTACAGAGGGTGCATATGCTGGATCTAGGACATCAATATCTACTGTAATATAAATGGGTGTATCTATTTTTTCTAATACTTTTAGTATTTCGTTCTTATTTTCTTTAATATCATGATTTGTATAGTATGATATGTTATCTTGTTGTTTTACATATTCATATTCTTCTTTTTGTGCTGATCGTATACCTAGTTGTATTATTTGTTGGGGTTTGTGTTCATGGATTCTTCTAAGTACTGTTGCATGTGAATATTTCTCATCAAGATATGTATCTCTCATATCAAAATGAGCATCAAAATGCACTACTGTTAAATTATGAAAAAGATCCTCATTAAAATCATATATACCACCAAGAACACCATTTGTAATTGTGTGTTCTCCCCCTATTACAATAGGATACAAATCCATCTCAAGGATGGATTTTACAGTATCTTTAATCATAACATGTGTTGTTTCATAATTTCCTGTATTTACAAACACATCTCCAATATCATAACTACAAGCAGTTAGTGAAGTATCAAATGATAAATTATATGATTCAAAATTATATGAAGCTTCTCTAACAGCCTTTGGACCATACCTTGAACCTGCCATGTAACTTGTTGTACTGTCAAATCCAACACCCATAATAGCATAACCTTCCTCTATTTCCTCTTCATTATCTATAGATTTTGAAAAAGCAAAATTCATCATATTATCTGCATAAAAAAACATTGAATTACCACATCCTAATTTCTTTTAAATTATTATAGTAGATATGTATATTATCTAATTCTAATAATTTTATGGAATGTATACTATAATCAACAAAAAAAGAGGTAAAATTAGAAATCAAATAGTGTAGTTTGTCTTGATTTCTTTTTATTATTTTTCTTAGAAGTTTTTTTATCATCAACACTTGTTTTAGATGAAGTTTTACTAGAATTTTTAGGTGATTCTGTCTTATTTTTAGTTGTGGAATTTGAAGATTTTTTAGTTTTTGTAACTTTTTTTGTTGGTGTTGATTTACTAGTTTTCTTTGATTTAGTTGTAGATTTTGTTTTAGAACTATCCTCAACAGTGTCTTTTTTAGTTTTAACTTTAATTTCTTTTTTATTTTTAGATTCTTCTTTAAGTTCTACTTTTTTAGCATCTATTATCTTTTGTTTTTGAATTTCTTTTTCTTCAAGTTCTTGTTCTTTTCTAAGTTTTGTTAAACGTTTTTTCTCTACAGAAGCTGGTATTTTTCTTGATCTGAAAAGTTTTACTTCATCATCTGTTAATTTAAAATATTGTTTTAAATCATATGCTTGTTCATTATCTTTAAACAATTCTTCATAGAATACTAATTGTTTTTCCAATTCCTTAGGAGAAGTATGTAGTTTTAAACTCATCTTCTGTGTTACTTGTTCTTTTAAATTTCTATTTTTTCTTGATTTTGAAAGTTTAGTGTATATTGTTGGTGTTATAATCCTTGAAAACTTCTTATATGTTTGTTTTTTTGCTGCTGCTACTCCTCGTCCCATGAATAAAAAGGCATATTTCCAGTATGTGTAGTTTTGTGTTCTGAATGCTCTTCCCAAATTAACATCAGCAAGAGAAATCATTTCATAAGCCTTTACTATTTCATTTGTTCTTTCATACTCTCTTGGAATATTTTCTGCAATTAATTCTATTAGAAATGGTGGCTGAGTATTAACTCTCATAGCTTCAGCAACATGCTCTGGATTTTTACTTTTTAAAACTGCTACAACAGTATCAAAAATATTTTGTTCACCATCTTTTTTTGCTATAACAGATAAACTATCCTTTGTAATTTTTTTATCATTATCAACAATAGCTTCTAAACTTGTTATTGCAGATCTTAAATCACCATTTGATTCCTTACTTAATGTATATAATGCTTCTGAATCATATTCTATATCTTCTCTTGCACATATTCTTTTTAATTGTGCATTGATTGAATTTGTATGAACTTTTGTAAACTTTATTCCTTGACATTTAGGTTTAATAGAAGTTAAACGTTTACTATATGCATCATTGGCCATTAAAATTATTGGTTGTTTTGAATTCTTAATAGTTTCATTTACTGCACGTGCACCACCAGAATCATCACGTCCACTTATTCCATCAACTTCATCCATTATTAACAATTTATATCCTGAATGAAAAAGACTTCTAGTTTGTGCAGCTTCACCAATACTACTTTTTATAATATCATATGATCTTTTATCACTAGCATTAACTTCTATTGTTTCAGAAAAATATTCTTTTCCAACTAAATGTGCAATTGTGGTTTTTCCAATTCCTGGAGGACCCATTAATAATAATGGTTTTTGTGGAACACCTTTTGACCATTTATTTGCCCATACTTCTATCTGTGCCTTTGCTTTGGCATTTCCAAGTACGTCACCTAATTTTTTAGGTGCATATTTTTCTACCCATTTCAATTTTATGCATCCTGTTTAACTAATAAAAATTTACTTAATAAAGCTTCTAATTGAAGTCTTGGATTAGAACCTTCTCTTATTCTATAATCACATTCACTCATATATTCCATTAATTTTATAAATTCTACTTCTGGAATTAGTTCTTCTTGTGTCATTTGTGCTACTTCTTGATAGAATTGTGTAATTAAATCATCACCACTAACTCCTTCAATAATCATAATATCCCTGAGTAAATCACGTGCTTCCATAAAATCATGATTTAATGCTTTATTAATGATTTTACGAACATCTTTAGGTTTTGCTCTACTTATTACATCATATACTGCTTCTTCTGTTACTGTGTTTTCTGTGGTTGTTGATGCTTGAAGAATGTTAATAGATTTTCTCATATCACCTTGAGTAAAGTAAACAATATTTTCAAGTGCTGATTGTTCTGCTTCTATTCCTTCCTCTGATGCTATGTATTTTAAACGTTTAATGATATTAGCTG
Source organism: Methanosphaera sp. A6 (assembly GCF_001729395.1). Lineage (NCBI taxonomy): Archaea > Methanobacteriati > Methanobacteriota > Methanobacteria > Methanobacteriales > Methanobacteriaceae > Methanosphaera > Methanosphaera sp. A6. The sequence continues at coordinate 12,725 of NZ_MAIF01000161.1, forward strand.
CTTTAATTGGTGAAAATCTAAATATTGCACATCTTGATTGTATTGGATCTATTATTTTAGATGAATAGTTACATGATAATATAAATGAAGATGTTTTAGTATACATTTCCATTTCACGTCTTAATGCTTGCTGAGCATCTTTTGTCATGTTATCCACCTCATCAAGGAATATTATTCTAAATGGAGCACCTACAGCTTTAAGTTTACAGAAGCTTTTAATTTCATTTCTTACAGTATCTATTCCCCTTGCATCTGATGCATTGAGTTCAAGGAAGTTTTGTTGCCAATATTCACCTAATAAACTTTTTGCTAATGCAAGAGCACATGTTGTTTTTCCTACCCCTGCAAATCCCGTAAACATTATATTAGGTAATGATTTTTCTTCTACATATCTTTTTAGCCTTCCAACAATTTGTTCTTGTCCTACTACATCATCTAATGTTTGTGGTCTGTATTTTTCTACCCATGGTGTTTTCATGATATTTTTCACCTAATTCATGATTTTATTATTAAGTTCTTTTTTTCTATTTTAAAAAAAATTTTTTAATTAATTATTATATATGTTGATGATTTTTAATATTATTTTAAAAAAAATATTTGTAAAA
>NZ_MAIF01000162.1:0-17683 GCF_001729395.1 Methanosphaera sp. A6
ATGTAATCTTATTTTAAAAATATATAAAAATTATTATATTATAAAAAGACTTTAAAAAAGAATTTTTTCAAACTTAACAAAGTAAAAACAAGTAAAATATTTTTTTTTAAAAGAAATTAATGGAATTATTATCTAATTTTTCCACCAATGCCTCTTAGATATTCTTCAACAACCTCTCTTTCTTCACTATTAAAAACACTATAATGGAACGTTATACTCATAAAACCATCATCTATCTGTTTTCCATTATAAACATCTTTTATATTCACATCTATAACAGGTTTAATTTGACTAAACATTGAAAGTAATATGTCTTCACTACATGTATCTGGGAATATAATAGAAACATCATATTCATGTATTGGAAGGTTATTTTTCTTCCATTCATAAATCTCATTTTCAGTTAATATATTAATATTGGATATTTTAAGTGTTATTCTATTGTTTTTTAAATCACGTAATGTAACAGTAGTGGCATTTACAGATTCAACTACACCTATATGTATTTTTTTTGAATATTGATGTTCAAAACCTATTTCACATCCAATAGATTCTTTAATATAATTAAAATCATGGGTTAGGACACTTATTGCCTTATCTGAACGACCTAATGCTTCTTCAAATTCATCTAAATGTTTTGCAGATTCACTCATATCATATACAAATTCCTCTTCCATATCATCATCAATTAACTTAGCTAATCTATTACTCTCTTCAATCAGTGTCTTTCTAGAAATAGCTGTTTGTTTATTTGATTTTTGAATAGAATAATATAAGTATGGATTTTGTGATACAATACGACTTATCATATCTAACATTAAACTATATACTGGACTTGCAAATTCACGAGATTTTTTAACACTTATTCCTAAACGTCTTATTGTTGAAGCGATACTAATATAGGAAAAATGAGTTAAACCTTGAACAACACTCATGATTTTATCATGTTCTTGAGGTGTACTTATAACAAGATTAGCATCTTTATTTTTTAAGTAATATACTATCTTATCATACCACAATCTACATCTATCTTCAATTGGTGTTAATATAACAACTTGTCCATCAAGAGAGGGAATACGTGGTCCAAACATTGGATGACATGGAAGAATATAAGTATCTTCTGGAGCATACTTACTTAATGCTTCTGCAGGTTCAGTTTTTACAGAGGTTACATCCATGAGTAATGAATCTTTAGGAGCATATGGTGCAACTTCTTTGATTGTATCAACCATATATTCAATAGGAACACTGAATATGATAATATTAGCATCAGCTATTGCTTCAATATTATCATCATCATATTTTACTCCCATTTTATGTGCTATTTTTTCACCAGAACTTCTATTACGACTTGTGATTTTAACATTAAAATTATCTTTATGAAGTTCATTTGCAATCCATTTACCAAGTCCCCTTGAACCTCCAATAATTGTAATATTTATATTATTATTCTCACAAGTCATATCATTATCCTCAATTTATTTATTACTACTACTCTGTAGTTTTTTCTTTATAATTTTATTTAAAAAAAAGTAGATGTATGACTTAAATCTATGAAATTTAATAAAGAAGTCATACATGAAAAATAATCATATTTCTATTCGTGGAGATCTTTGTTTACCATAACATTCACTTACAACATCTAATAATTCTTTAACTTTTTGATTATTAAATAATTCTTGAAAAGCTTCATATTCATTACTATTTTTTAGATAAACGCCTCTTTTTTTAATTGGCTGTCCTCTAAGTGATGGATTTAATTCAACAAACACTGATTGGATATTCTTATGTTCAGGGGCTTTTACAAGAAATACACCTTCAACAGAGGTAGGTATTCTCTCCCAGGGACTTGTTTGTTCTACTGTTTTTATTAATTGTTTTTTTTGTTCAGTATTCATATTATCTAAGTTTTCACCTATTTCTTTTTGTATTTTAATTTTTATATTTACTAATATAAAAGTATTACTTAGTTAAATATAATTATTACTAAGTTTTATGAACTATAAATAATACAAATATTATTAGAAAATAATTTTTTATAAAGAAATATATAAAAGGAAATAATATGCGAATAACAAATCAGGATAAAAAACAAGGATTAATTGAAGTAGTACCTGAAACTATCGATGATTTATGGCATTTATCCCACATAGTAGAAGTTAATGATTATGTTTCAACATTAACAGCAAGAAGAATTCAAGATAATAACAGTGGTAAAACAAGAGCAGATAGGGGAGTAAAAAAGAAATTCTTCCTAGGAATTAGAGTAGAAAAAATAAACTTCCATAAATATACTGGTATGTTAAGATTCACCGGAATAATTGAATCTGGACCAGAAGATCTAATACCTCTTGGTTCACACCATACAATAAATGTACAACTAAACAACAGTATAAGAATAAAAAAAATATGGAATAAATGGTCATTAGAACGATTAAATCAAGCAATAGAAGCATCAAATAGAGCAAATGAAATCATAGTTGCAATAGAAGATAATACAACAGAATTAGGTATTATAAAGCAGTATGGTATAGATTATATTGGTCCAATAATAGGAGATATATCTGGTAAACAGAATATTGAAAAAAACAGAGCACAAAAAGTAAATGAATATTATGAAGATATCACAAAAACACTAACTCAACAAAAAGACATAGATAAACTAATAATAATAGGGCCGGGATTTACAAAAAATGGTTATTATAATTACTTGGAAGAAAATTATCCTAAACTTGCAAAAAAAGTAATACTTGAAAGTACAGGTGCAGGAGGTCATGCAGGAATTCAAGAAGTTCTAAAAAATGGATTGATAGAATCATTATCCAAGGATGCAAAAATAGCTAAAGAAGCAGCTCTTGTAAATAAACTCCTAGAACAAATAGGTAAATCATCAAATACTGTAACATATGGAAAAAAACAAGTTATTACAGCTTCAAATATGGGTGCAGTAGAAAAATTATTAGTATTAGAAGATTTAGTACGTGATAAAAATATTCAAAATATTATGAACACAGTAGAAAATATGGGTGGTGTTGTAACTATAATAAGTAGTCAACACGATGCAGGTCAACAATTAAAGGCATTAGGATCACTAGCAGCATTTTTAAGATACCCAATATAAAATAATAATTAATTTATACTGTTACATAGATATATGTATATATAATGAGTATTATTCTCATATAATATCTTTAAAATAGAATAGGTTCAAGGTGAATTTATGAAAATTTATCTAATGTGGATAATTGCATTTCTTCTCACATTGGTTTTAACAATAGTATTCACAGTATTATTTTCTAAAATCAAAGGAAATCTATTTGAAGACATAAGAGGTGGAATTCCAAGGGGTGTAGGTATAGCACCATTTATTGTGATGGTACTGTTATTCCCAGCTCCTTTTAATTATCTCATAGCAATAATTGGAATCACTGCATTTATTGATGATATAATAGGACGTAAAAGATTAGGTTCATACATGGAGGTAGGTCAATTCTTTAGAGGAATTGGAATACTTATTGTCATGATTGTAGGTTATAATATAATGGGACCAGTAGCTATACTAGTAGCATTAATGGTTCAAATTACTAATATTGCAGATATGCAACCTGGAACTGCATGTTTTAGTGTTATAATAATGTCTGTAATTTCATTTACAATACTTGCTATTGTTCATTCACCATCATATTATTTACCAGTATTGTTATTATTAATATGTTTGGGATATGTTTCACAAGATTATTCTGGATATATTATGATGGGAGAAATAGGAAATCATTCTTTTGGAGTAGCTTTAGGTATATGTCTTGCATTAGTTTCAGCATCAATAGCTAAATACATTGCACCATCATCATTCTATGTAGTAGAATTTATAATAATGTTAATATTATTCTTAATAACAGCAATAGTAATTGCTAAATTAAGAGAAACTACTCTTGAATATTATTTAGAAACATATCTACATATTGAAAATCCAACTTTCGGTGACTATGTAATGGATGTTTTAACTGGTGGTGGTCTTGGGGATTTACTAAGAAGAATTTTTTTAGGAACAGAACAATATGATATTAACAATTCCTTTTTAATTTCATTAGGTGTGAGAAGATTAGTATACAATCCAATAAAAACAAATGATTCAAAAAAAGAAACTTTAGATAGAAATACTTCTTTTGATGAGGAAGGATTTATCTAATTCTCTTTTTATACTTTTTTTATTTACTTAAATACACAACTATTACTAAAGTTTATATTAAACTAAAAATCAAAACATTTATATATAGTATGTATTAAAATTAACTCTATAATACATAGTTTTAGGGAGACTTGTAATAAAATGTATGAAGTAATTTTAGAAAGAGAAGACTGTACAATGTGTGGTAATTGTGTAGAACTTGACGAAACCTTATTTACATTTGATGATGACGATCTTGCAACAATTGTAGGTTCTACAAGAGACGATGATATTGATGAATTAGAAATTGATGATATTGAACTATATAAAGAAGCTGCAGATTGTTGTTCTGGTCAATGTATTGAAGTATATGATAATGAAGGTAATCCAGTATAAAATTAAAAACTAAATTGTGGTAGTTTTTTTGATTTTTTTATACTTTTATTTTTTCTTTTTAAAGTAAAACTTTATTTATTTTTCTATTTTTATTTTAAAACTTTTTATTTTATTGTATATTTAAATTTTAAGCTTTTTATTTTATTTTATAAAGTCTAGTTTAGTAAATATTTTCTTTTTATAAGTATAATTCTAGTAAAACTTTCTATTTTTAATATTCTGTTGAACAAGATAGTAAATACTTTAATAAATGTTCTTCAATATATATAACATTATTAATAGGAATCTTATTTTTTTATTAAAAGTTTAAAAAAAGGGGCTAGATTATGAAATTGTTAATTTTTGTAACAGGTAGAGGTATTGGAGGTGATGCAGTTACTGCATATAATATACTAAAAGCACTAGAGAGCAAAAATATTTCTGCAAAAATAGTATTAGATCCAAGTGCTCCAGGATATTATTTTAAAAAACGTAATATGTCTTGGTTAAAAACACCAATACCATCAGCAGGTGGACATGCAGCGTCTAAATCATCCCTATTTAAGGCAGGCTTAAAAACAATAAAAGCAGTAATTTTAGGGTCTCGTTTAATTAAAAAAGAAAAAGCAGACGGTGTAATTGGAGTTATTGGGGGAGGATCTGTTATTGGATGTTTATCTGCTAAACTTGCACATGTTCCAGCAATAGGAGTAGTTGCAACTCCAACAGATACTAAAATATCTCTAAAATGTAATCCAACTTTACTTCTACCAGAATCACCAGCATTTACACATAAAGATGATTATGTATCTAATTATGAAATTCAAAAACAATATTCACCAATAAAGATGGATATAATTCATGGTGATAAAAATAATATTCTTGATAAATTACCTAAGAAATATGATGCAAATAAAAAATCAATACTCTTTGCTTCAGGTTCCACATTATTTGATGACATGGCAAAGGCAGCACGTAATTATGCTCAGGAGAATGATGATGTAAATATATTTCTAATAGGTGCACCGTTACATGAGGGAATAAATAAAATCATAGACCATCCTAATATTATAAATTTAGGCTATATAAATTACATTAATGATCTATATGACCTAGTAGATTTAGCTGTAATAACAGATGATGGCCTAACACTACATGAAACAATAGCATGTGAAATACCAGTAGTAGTTGTTATTGGTGTAAAATATGGAAGGTATCATGGATTATCTAGGGTATTTGATGGGGCAGTAATAGAGAGTAATGTGGATAATATAACTAGTGTTGTAAACAAGGCTCTTAATAATTATGATTCAATGAAAGAAGCAACAACTAAATATGCTAAAGATATAATAAAAGCTCCTGAGGATTTAGTAGAATTTGTAGAAAAATACATGAAATAAATCTTCATTCTTCTTTTTTTTAAAAAAAAGATAAATGTTATAAATAACGTTTAAAATATTCAGTTAATTTAAAAATACCATCTGTTGTAGGATGAATTTCAATAAAATCTTCAAAATCACTAACTTTACTTCCTGATTTTATTAATTTAATCATATAGGGAAGTGCAACATTTGATGATGGGGTAATAGCAAGTATATTTGTAATATCTCCATCATTATTTACAACTTCTTTTGTAAAACCAGTTTTTCCATTTAATGTATTCCAAAATGAACCCGGTCCTGCAGCTCCTGGTAAAGTTACTTCTTTTCCAATAGATGATACTTGATTACCTAACATATAACTTACATCATATGATAGAGATATTGTCAGAGGTATTAATGAATAATCAGGTTTTACTTTTTTTCCCATAATATTTTTTATAGCACATATACCTTCCATACGTGATACTGGTGTGGATAATATGCCACCAATTACATCTCCAGCAGCATAAATATCTTCATGGGAAGTTTGCATGAATTCATCAACAAGTATGTTTCCATCACTGTCAAGTTCCACAATATCCTTAACAATTTCTGAATTGGCAACTACACCAGTTGCAAGTAAAACAGTACCTTCAATTTCTCCAAAATTAGTAACAACTGATGTATCTGTAATCTCCTGAATTTCAACATTTTCATGTATGATTGTATTTTTAAGTAATTTAGATACTATATATTCCTCAGCTTCAGAGTCATTTAACATTTTAAGAAACTGTGTTCTGCATAAAATTTCAACTTGACTTCCAAGACTAGAAAATATATTAGCATATTCAGCAGCAGTGGAACCTCCACCAATAATAACTAATTTTTCTGGAACTTCATTAATCTTCAAAGTATCCTTATAGGTATATGCATTATGAACTCCAGGAATATCTGGAATATATGGGGAGGAACCAGTACATACTAATAATTTATCAAATGGATATTCATCATCTTCATTAACAATAACCATTTTATTTTCAATATCAACCTCAGCTCTACCTTGAACATATTCTACCCCTGTATTAATAGTTTCTTTAGTTAGAATTTTACGTATTTTTTTTTGAGTTTCTTTAATTAATGTAGTAACTCTTTTATAATTAACAGTAGGTGTGGAATCTATAATTCCCTGATTATTAAAATTTTCTGCATCAAGAACATGTTTTGAAACATCATTCAATGCACATACAACCATACATGCTTGATTAAGACATTTTCCACCAATATGTTTATTTTCAATAAGAGTAACTTCATTTCCAACTTCAGCAGCAGCCATGGAAGCAAAACGTCCAGCAGGTCCTGCACCAATAATAACAATTCTAGTCATAAATATCATTTCTTTAATTTTATTTTAAATAAAAAAGTATATCTATAGTATAATATATTCTTTTTATTACATGATATTTGTTATAAAAAATATTTTTTTTAAAAAAAAGTAAAAAAGAGTTTAGTTATTCATTACTATATTTAATTATTTTTTCTAATTGTTTTTTAGCACTACCATCTTCAATTAACTTTCTTGAATAAATAACTCCTTCTTCTAATGAATCTACCTTTTTAGTAAGATATAATATACTTGCAGAATTCATTAAACATAAATCAAGTCGTGCTCTATCTTGTGATGTTGTAGTAACATTATTTAATATGTTATATATAATCTGTATGTGTTCTTGGGGAGTTTCAGGTGCAACAATATCTTCAGGTTTTGAAAAACTTAGACCAAAATCTTCTGGAGTAATATATTTAACAGTAATGTCTCCATTATCAATAAAAGCTACTTTTGTTTTTCCAATATTTGATATTTCATCCATAGCTGGATTTCCATTTTCATCAAATCCATGTACTATCATACCACATTCTACTCCAAGATTCATAGCAACCTTTGCAATTGTTTCAAGAAGTTCTGGATCATAAATTCCAGTTAATCTAGCATTAACATTTGTAGGACATGAAATTGGACCTAATAAATTAAAAACAGTTCTAGTTTTCAACTGTTTTCTAATCATCATAACATTCTTTGTAGCAACATGATATATGGGTGCAAATATAAATGCAAAGTTGCATTTATCAATAGAATTAATTACTTTCTCAGGACTTAATTCAATATTAACACCTAAAGCTTCAAGAGCATCTGCTCCACCAAATTTACTACTAACACTTCTATTTCCATGTTTGGATATTTTAGCTCCACCAGCACTAGCAATAATAGATGCAACAGTACTTACATTAAATGTTTTAAATGTATCTCCACCAGTACCACAGGTTTCTATAAGATAATCTTCTGGTTTATAATCAATTTGCACTGCATGATTTTTCATACTTCTAGTTAAACCAGTGATTTCATCAATAGTTTCACCTTTCATTCTAAGAGCAGTTAAAAATGATGATACAACTACATTAGGATAATTTCCACTAACTAAATCATCCATACATTCATAAGCTTCATCAACTGTTAAATTTCGATTTTTATCAATAATATCATCTAATACTTCACTAATCATTCTAATTACCTTTTTGTAGCATCTTTCATACTTTGTATATATTCAGCTATACATCCAAACATAACATCTTCATTATCTAAGTTATCTTCAATAATATTAATCAATGCACTACCAACAATAGCACCATCTGCACCAGCGTCTAACACTTCTTTTACATGTTCTGGTTGTGAAATACCAAATCCTACACATAATGGAATATCTGTGTGTTTACGAATTCTTTTTATTAAATCTGTAGTATTATGTTCCACATTTGATCTAGCACCAGTTGTTCCCATAACTGATGCAACATAGATAAATCCACCAACAATTTCTGTAATCATTTTTAATCTATCATTGTTTGTTGCTTGTGATACAATGAAAATTTCTTCTATATTATATTTGTTAGAAGCTTCAATTACATCATCTGCTTCTTCAGGTGGTAAATCTGCAATTAATACGGCATTAACTCCAATTTCACTTAATTTCTTATAAAATGCATCAATTCCATAATTATAAACTAGATTATAATATAATAGTAAACCAAATGGTTTATCAGTATATTCACGTAATTGTTTTAGGAATTTAATACATTTTTTAATGTTCATACCACTGTTAAATGCACGAATGTCTGCATTTTGAACACTTTTTCCATCAGCTACTGGATCTGAAAATGGAAAACCGATTTCAAGAGCATCTGCACCATTATCAACCAATGTTTTAGCAATTTCTAACGATGTGTCATAGTCAGGATCTCCTGCCACTAGAAATGGTATGAATATTCCTTCATTATTTTCCTTAGATTTTTTAAAAACTTCTGTATATGTTTTCATACTCATATTGATACCCCTAATTCTTTTGCTACAGTAAACATATCCTTATCTCCACGACCTGATAAGTTTACAATGATAGTTTTTCCTTTATTTTCTTCTTGTTTTGCATATTTAACAGCATATGCTACTGCATGTGAACTTTCTAATGCAGGTATAATTCCTTCAGTTTCACATAATAATCTAAAGGCATTTAAAGCTTCTTTATCTGTAATAGGAACATATTTTGCTCTACCACTACTTTGTAAATAAGCATGTTCTGGTCCAACTCCAGGATAGTCTAAACCTGCAGAAACACTACTTGTATCATTAATTTGTCCATCTTCATCTTGTAATACAATAGATAATGATCCATGAAGTATACCTTCAGTTCCCTTAGTTAAAGTAGCTCCATGTTCATTGGTATCTATTCCATCACCTGCTGCTTCAACACCAATAAGATCCACATCTTCATCATCAACAAATCCACTAAAAATACCTATGGAATTACTTCCTCCACCAACACATGCTATAACAGTATCTGGAAGTTTATTTTCTTTTTCAAGTATTTGTTCACGTGCTTCTTTTCCTATAACACTTTGGAAAAATTTCACCATTGAAGGATATGGATGTGGTCCCATTGTTGTTCCAATCAGATAATGACTAGTATCAAGGTTGGAAATCCAGTATCTGAAAGCTTCATTAATTGAATCTTTTAAGGTTTTAGATCCCATATCAACAGGAATTACTTCGGCTCCTGATAATTCCATACGGAATACATTTAGTTTTTGACGTTCAACATCCTTAGATCCCATGAATATTTTTACTTTCAATCCTAATTTAGCTCCAATTACTGCAGTTGCAATTCCATGTTGTCCAGCACCAGTTTCTGCTATTAATTCGGTTTTACCCATGTACTTTGCTAGTAATCCTTGTCCAATAGCATTGTTTATTTTATGAGCACCAGTGTGGAGTAAATCTTCTCTTTTAAGATATATTTTACATCCCAATTCATTTGAAAGATTTTCTGCATAATATAGGCCTGTAGGTCTAGAAGCAAATTCTTTAAGATAAAAATGTAATTCATTCATAAATTCTTCATCATCTTTGAATTTGTAGAATGCTTCTTCTAATTCTTCAATTGCAGGTATTAATAATTCTGGTACAAAGATACCACCATATTTTCCAAATTTTCCTTCATATTTCATCATATCACATTCATTCTTCAATTAATTTAATAATCTCTTTAATTTTTTTTATATTTTTCTTTCCAGGCTTTTCTTCTACTCCACTATTTAGATCTATTCTATCAAAATAATGTAATTTATTTTTTATTTCTTCAAGGTAGTTTAAATTTAATCCTCCAGCTAATGTAACTTCAGTTCTTGGATCATATTGTTTAACTAATCTACTTGCTTTAATAGCAGTTTCAATTGGTATATAAGTATTTGTTCCACCAGTTAGGCCATCTTTAACATAATCAAATATTATATTATCAGAGTATAAACAATGATTTCTAATTTCTTTTTTCTTTTCAGTATCTATTTTATCTTTTAATCCTATTGCTTTGGTGATATTAAGACGTTGTCCATTATGGTACTGATTTAACCAGATTAAATATCGAATATCAAAACAGGTGAGTGAATGTAGTTGTATGTTAAATATTTCACTTCTATTAGCTTTAAGTAATGCTTCATAAGCATTATTTGGTTCGAGTACTAATGTTGCTAAGTTCTTATCTGATAAACTTTTTTTAAGATAAGTTATTTCATCTAATGAAATATTTCTACTTGATCTTTCAATATTTATAAAACCTACGTGGTTAACATTTAATTTTTCAATTTTCTTTAAATCATCTCTATTTGTTATACCACATACTTTTATCTTAGGTGTCATATTCAATACCTTCTTTTTATTTTTTTAGGACGTTAATTAGGTTTTCAATAAATTTTTCAATTTCTTTTTCTGTGTTGTTTTGTAGGATACTTGTTCCTATTAAAATACCATCTGCTCCATATTCCTTTAATTTTTTAGCATCTTCTATGGTTTTTACTCCACTTTCTGATATTAAGTAGTTTGGAACATATTTTTTTAATTCTTTTGTTGTTTTAAGATTAATAGTAAAATCATCTAGATTTCTATTGTTTATACCAATAATTTCAGGGTTATAATCTACTACAGATTCAATATCCTCTAATGTATGACATTCAACTACTGCATCTAATCCAAGATTTCTAGAAATATTCAAATATTCTTCTATATTAGGACAGATTCCACTTATTAATAATATTCCACTAGCATTATTAACAGCAGCTTCATAGATCATGTATTCATCTATAATAAAATCTTTTCTAAGTAATGGTTTGTTTGTTAAGTTGTTTGCTATGTTAAAATTTTTTAGATTACTTTTAAAGTATGTTTCTTCAGTTAAAATTGACATCATGTCTACGTTATTTTTATCATATATTGGAATAACATCTTCTGCTTTTAATGTACTGATATTTCCTTTTGATGGACTTGCAGGTTTGTATTCTGCAATGAGTTGTGTTGTTTTATTTTTTAGTTTTTCTTGAAATCTAAATAACTTTGTTTTTGTAGAAACTATGTCAATTGCCTCTTCTTTAAGTTTTTCTAGGGGTTTTTGTTTTTTAGTTTGTGTGAGTGTTACTTTTTTATTTTCTATTATTCTATCTATAACATTCATATTAGATCATCCATTAATACTTAAGAAATTTTTGATTATAGTATCACCATATGAACTTCCAATTGATTCTGGATGAAATTGAATACCATAGGTTGGATAATTTACATGCTCAATTGACATGATAATATTGTCCCTAGTATAACTTGTAACTTTTAAATTCTTTGGTATGGATGTATCATCACATATTAATGAATGATATCTAACAATCTCAAATTCCTTTTGAATGTCTTTAAAAAGTGGAGAATCTTCATGTATGATACTGTCTTTTTTTCCATGAACAGGTTTATTTTTTGAAATTTTTCCACCATATTTTGAAAATATTCCTTGGTGTCCTAAACATACACCTAAAATTGGTGTTTTCTTAAAGTTACTAATTATATCTCCACAAATTCCAAAATCTCTACTTTTTGTTGGATTTCCAGGACCTGGTGATAGTATAATATGGCTAGGATTCATTTTTTCTATTTCATCAATTGTTATTTCATTGTTTCTTACAACTTCAACATCATCAGTATATTTTCCCACTAACTGATATAGATTGTATGTAAAAGAATCATAGTTATCTATAATTAATATCATCATATTTCACTCCCTGATTCTTTAAGAGCTTGAAAAAGTGCCTGTCTTTTTCTTCTACATTCTTCATATTCTGATTGAGGTATTGAATCATATACAATTCCTGCACCAGCTTGTATTTCTGCCCTATTGTCATTGGTAGTTAATGTTCTTATTGTAATAGCGAAGTCTGCATTACCATTTAATGAGAAATATCCTACTGCACCACCATATGGTCCTCTTGCATATTTTTCTTTTTGATTTATAATTTCCATTGCTCTTATTTTTGGAGCTCCACTTAATGTTCCAGCAGGGAATAATGACATGAATGCATCAATGGCATCTAAATTGTCATTTAATTTACCAGTTACATGTGATACTATATGTTGTACATGTGAAAATTTTCTAATACCATAGAATTCTTCAAGTTTAACAGTGTTGCTTTTACTGATTTTTCCAATATCGTTACGAGCTAAATCAACTAGCATTAAATGTTCTGCTAATTCTTTTTCATCATTTAGTAAGGATTTTTCTAACTCTTCGTCTTCTTGTTTATTTTTTCCTCTTGGCCTTGTACCTGCAATAGGATATGATTCAACAGTACCTTTTTCCAGTCTCATTAACATTTCAGGACTTGAACCAATAATTTCTCTTTGGTCTAATTTTATATGATACATGTAATGAGATGGGTTTATTTTTCTTAGGTGTTCATATAAGGGAAGTTTACTTCCTTTAAGAACAAGATTTTCAGAGTTTGAAATTACAGCTTGGAATATTTCACCATCAGTAATTAGATTTTTAGTTTCATCTACTGCATTTTCATATTCATCTTGTGTAAAATCTTCTTGTATTAATTTATATTCAAGAATTCCATTTGTATGTTCTTCTTGGTATATTCTTTTAATTAGATCACTTCTATCTTCATTTAATGTTGTGTATTCACATGTTTTATGTATATTATCATATACAATACAATCTAGAAATAGTCCAAATTCAAAGTCAGGATAGATACTTTTATGTGTTGGTACATTTTCAAAATATTTAATTGATTCATATGAAACATATCCAAGTAATCCTCCTCTAAATCCTTCTTCTTTAAAATCATTTTTAATCAATGTTTTTATGTCAAGTAATGGGTTGTCTGAAGTATATTCAAATGTATATGTATCTGTTGTAATAGTTACATTATGATCATGTGCTTTTATTTTTGCTACTGGATTAAATCCTATTATTGAATATCTTGCTAGTCCACTATCTGATTCCATGGATTCAAGTAAAAATGTGTCTTTGTAGTTATAATATAGGTTTTTAAATAGTTTTACTGGATTGTCTATTTCAATTTTTTTAGTTGTTGGTTTTTTAATTAGCTTTTTTAAGTCGCCAAAAACATTCACTCTTTTTCATTTATATCACCTTTGTCTATATTAGATATTACATCAATGTACTATATAAAGTTATAGTGTATAAATTTATACATTAAACGTATATATTAAACATCAATACATATTTATTATATAGATAAAAAAAAGGGAATTAATTACAATGTGGAAAGATATACTTGAAAAATTTGATAAATATCCTTCTCAACAAAAAATTATAAGAAAAATGCTTGAATTAGGATTAAAAGTGGATGAAGATAAAAAAATATATTGTAAAGATGTTGAAATAAACATATCCTCACTTGCAAAATCAGTAGATACAGATAGAAGAGTAGTAACATCAACAATTGAGAATATATTAAAGGATGATATTTTAAAAAATATTTTTACAAATATATATTCATCAGGTGCTCTTTTAACTAATTTATCAGACACCTTGGGTTTAGGAGTAATAGAGATTGAAGGAGAAGCAAATAAACCTGGAATATTAAGTAAAGTAACAGAATTATTAGCATATGAAAAAATAAGTATTAGACAAGCTTATGCAAGTGATCCTGAAATAGATTTAACACCTCACTTAACAATCATTACAGATAAACCTGTAAATGGTGATTTAATTCAATTATTATTAAAAATAGAGGGTGTTTCAAAAGTTTCATTATATTAAAAAAAGAATAATAAGATATTTGAATTATTTTCTTAATTCAAATAAATTACTTTCATCAAGTTTTTCTTCAAAGAATTTACTACTTTTATCTAATTTTTCTTTAACTACAATACTTAAAGCCACTGCACATAGTGGGAATATAATTAAACAAAGTACATTTCTTATGAATGATGGCCATACAACTCCAAAGATAGCATCTTTTAATATTAAAATTGCATATGTCATTGGTAAGTAAGGCATTATTGTTTGGAATAATGTAGACATAATTTCTATAGGATAAATACCATTAGTTCCAGATATTTGGAATACTAATATTATTAAAGCTATAGCTTTACCTACATTACCAAATACTGATACTAGTGAATAGATTATCGCTGTAAAAGACAAACCTATTAGTATCATACAACCTAACATTAAAACACTGTTACTCATTGGAATACCTAATAAACTCAATGCTATAAATGTAACAATTGCTTGTAATATACTCATTATGGAGAATAATCCTATTTTTCCAAAGTATACTTCAATTGGTTTGTATTTTTCCTTATTTTCTGTAGGTTTTGTACTTAATAATGCTACTAGTATAATACCACCAACCCATGCAGCAAGAACTGTATAGAATGATGATACTTGTTGACCATAAGTATCAGCTTCATAGTAACTATAATTACTTAAAGTTGTAGGTTCATGGAAATAATTTTTAACATTTTGTATTGAAGTTGATTGAGCTAAACTATTGTTTGTGTTTGTAACTGTTGTATTAGTAGTATTTGCAGTAGTTGTATTTTGTGTTTGACTTGATTGTGCTTGTTGTAGAAGAACAGGATTAGAACTAATGTAATTTTTAGTATTATATTCCTCATGTATTTTATTATTAATTTCATTTACTACATTAGATGCTGCTTTTGAAGTTATTTTAGGAGCTACTGGACTTGTTTTATCATTATCAAGATATTCTATCTTTGCTTGTTTAGGATTTCCTGAATAAACTGATAATATGTCTTTTGAAAAGTCTTCTGGTATGATTATGGCTGCATAATCTGTTCCATTTTTTAGAGATTCTCGAGCTTCATCTTCATCTTTATAAACCCAATTAAAATTTGAATTATTCTTTAATTCATCAACAACCATATCTCCATAAGCATAAGTTGTTCCATTAACTGTAACTGGATTATCATTATTTACTATGATAAAATTAATGTTATCAGTATCTTCATATGGATCCCAACATGCATATATATTTATTACAGAGTATAATGATGGAAGTATGATTAATGCGATTAATACAATTAAAACTACTGGATTTTTTAAAGCAGCTGAAATATCATCTTTGATGATTTTTTGTATATTTTTTATCATTTAATCACTTTATAAATTATTTTTTTTATTCTAAAAAAATTATCTTGTGTACTTAAAATGAAAATAATTTAGAATAATATTAATCTTAAAGTGTATCACATATATGTTATATTATTTTTTATATATATAATTTTTTATACATAACTTGTTGTAAACTTTATCTTTAAATATTACAAATAATATATAAATAACATAATAATGGCAAGATTTAAAAAAATAAACTTTTTTTTAATAAATAATTATTATCTATTATGATATAGAATAAGGAGGAGTATAAAATGTGTATTGCAGCACCAGCTAAAATAGTTGAAATTAATGATAATATAGCAACTTGTGATTTTGGAGGAGTTAAACAAGAAGCTAAATTGGATTTAGTAGAAGCAGATATAGGTAGTTATGTACTTATACATTCAGGTTATGCTATAGAAGTATTAACAGAAGAAGCAGCAAAAGAATCATTAAATGCTTGGAATGAATTACTTGAAGAATTAGAAAATGAATAAATTCTTCATTCTTTTTTTTATTAAACACTATCTTTTTTTTAAAATTAACTTATTATTAATTTAAACTTATTTTTAAGTATTTATATTAGATTATATTTTCATACCTTTTTTTATAGTCCATAAAAAGAAAAATTTAATATTTTTCAATACATATTAGTATTATTTATAAATATAATATGTTTATATGAAAATATATCAGTAGGTAAAATAAATGAAATTATTATTATTTGTAACAGGTAGGGGAATAGGTGGTGATGCAGTAATAGCACATACTATTTCAGAAGCATTAAATGAAAGAAATATTTCTACAAAAATAGTGCTAGATTCTAAAGCTCAAGGATATTATTATAAAAATAAAAATATTTCTTGGCTTAAATCATCAATTCCAGCAGCAGGGGGTCATGCATCAACAAAACTTAACCTATTTAAAGCAGGTTTGAAAACAATAAAAGCCATAATTCAAGCATCACTTCTTATTAAATCTGAAAAAGCAGATGGTGTTGTTGGAATTATTGGTGGGGGTGTAGTAGTAGGATGTTTAGCTGCTAAATTATCAGGTGTACCTGTAGTTGGTGTAGTTTCAACACCAAATGATACAAAAATTTCTATTAAATGTAATCCTACAATTTTATTACCAGAATCACCACTATTTAATTCAAAAAATAATATTTCAAAATATCCTTCAATTGATAATTATATACCAATCAAAACTGATATTGTTAATGGTGATAAAGAAAATATCCTAGATATTTTGCCGGATAATTATAATTCAACTAAAAAATCAGTACTTTTCTCTTCTGGATCCACTTTATTTGAGGACATGGCAAAAGCAGTACGTAAATATGCAGAGGAATCAGATAATATAAATATTTTCTTAATAGGTGAACCTTTAAACGATGTTGTTAGAGATATTGTTGATTATCCTAATATCATGAATTTAGGATATATAAATTACATTAAACATCTATATGACTTGATTGATTTAGCTGTAATAACAGATGATGGAGCAACATTACATGAAACAATAGCATGTGAAATACCTGTTGTGGTAGTTGTTGGTGTGAAATATGGAAGATATCATGGATTATCTAAAGTATTTGATGGGGCAGTAATAGAGAGTAATGTAGATAACATAACTAGTGTTGTAAATGATGCATTATCTAATGAATTAGAAATGAAAAAAGCAACAAAAAAATATTCTAGTAATATAATACATGGAACAGATACATTAGTTGATTTTATCTTGGAAAATTTATAAAAAATATTTTT
>NZ_MAIF01000163.1:0-18727 GCF_001729395.1 Methanosphaera sp. A6
TTAATAATAAATATTAAATTTGGAAATATTAGGACCTCCTCCATCTAACTCATATGTATTAAAGTCTTCATCAATTCCTAAATCTGTTAATGTTTTATTAAGATTTGGATGTTTTTCCAAGTAATTAATTGCATTTATCTTTTCTGTATTAACTTTATTATTTACTTCTGTACTTTGATTGTTTATCTCTTTAACTTTACTTAATGCATCATATGGATTTAATTCACCAGTTTTTGCCTTTTTCCACAAATCACATATTTCAAGAGTCAATTCAGCAGATCTTTTTTCATATATTAAACGATTAACTTCTATATCAACATACTCTTGATAGGTTTTATTACTTGTCTGATTTTTATATTGATTTAATATGTTGATTTCAATAGTAATATTTTCATTAAAACTCTTTTCAAAGGATACTGCTTCATCTAAAGTTACAGGACTAGTATCAACAAAAGCAATACTGTTTATATCAGTTCTATTTTCAAAATCACTAACAGTTTTTATTGTTTTATTAAAATTTTCCCTATCACAGTAGTTCATATATTCCATATATAGAAAAAAAGACCCTATTATTAAAATAATTAGTAATAATATAATTCCAATAGTTTTTTTCTTCATATAGAAAGATATATTTGGTATTATTAATTATTTTATTGTAAAATTGAATTTAATAAAAAAGATTCATTAATATCCTATTATTTTTCTTCAAACCATAAGATTATGGAGGAATATTTCATGGCATTCTTTAATAATATTAAAAATATTCGTGATAAATTATCTACTGATGAATCAATAAAGGATATCAATGATAAAATAAATGAATATGATTCTTTAAAAAATATTAAAAATAATATTAATAAATCTATTGATGAACATGCAATAGATGAAATTGAAAAACAAAAAATGGAAAAAGAACATTATGATAATTTAAATGAACATGAAAAAGAAGAATACAAACGTGAAAAAAGAAAACAAGAAAATATTAAAAGATTAGGATTATATAGAGCAGGTCTTGCAACAGTTGGTCTTGGAATTGGTATTCCCATCCTAATGGCCAAAGGAACTTGAGACATATTAAATGATGATTCTATGACAACACCAATATCTACTAATAATGATACTATTTCAAATGATGAAACATCTGTTGTTAATGAACCAGCATATGCTACATATGATTATACTGAAGATGACTATGGTAATATAACATATTATGTTCAAAATCCCGATGGAATTGTGAAAAAAATATTATAAATTAGTCGAGGAAGGATTTACAAAAATAGAAATAAATCAGTTCCAAAATTTTGCAAAATCAATAAGTCTTAGATTACAGGCAATGTATTCACAACAATCAAATCAGCCACAAAACCCAAACCAGTATTATCCTCAAAAATAAATTATAAAATTCAAAGGAGAATTAAACAATATGAAATGTTCTAATTGTGGAACTGAAAATGATGAAAATCAGAATATGTGTAAAATCTGTGGAAATACTTTACAAACATTAAAAACAGATGAAAATACATATAATCAACAAACTCATAATTATAATCAATATACTACTCAAGAATTCAAAAATCAACATATTCATGGAACTTATGACAATTATAATTATAATGAAGAAGAATTTCTAAAGAAAAGTTCAATAAATTATATAAATAAGAATTTACAATTAATAGTAGTGTTGCTTCTTATAATAATTGTCTTATTAATCATGACACTACTTGTTGGAATACCTATTCATTATTATTATTAAATTTAAATTTGGAAATTTTTTTCTAACTTTTTTATTTTTACATAAAATACAATTTTGACTATAATTCATGTATATGTCATGATGTATTTTTAATGTTTTTGCATGGTTTATTTTTACAGTTAATATTTTTTTTCTATTTTTTTATTTTTTCTAAAATTTAGGGTGTATTTTTCTCCATTTTTACTTATTTTTTTATTACTTCGCTATACCCTGATATAACTAATAAAAAAAATAGTATAAAACAAAACAGTTTTCACGACATGAATATTAGATTACTAAAACATGTTAATAAAAATATATACATCTATTAAAACAATTTAATATTCAATATAAATATACTTTTTATTAAGAAAGTAATAATAATTAATTAGAATTAAAAAAAGACTATTTTTTTCATGAAAAATTTTTATTTTTAGAAAAAATTCAGTAAAAATAAATATTTAAAAAATAATAAAATACAAAATAAAGATGAATATTCCTCTGTTCATAGAAGTATACAGCAGGGAAAAGCTGACTATTATATGCCTCCAAAAGAGATAACTGATAAACCAAGAAATAAAACTACAATAAGAAACTTCCAAATTACTGATGATATACCTTCAAAAGTTAAATATTCAAAAAGAAAAAGAAGTTAATACTATCACTATTCATAGCAATTCTTCAAAATAAATTATAGTAGATTAAAATTCATACTCTTCTATAATTCTTTTAAGTTTCTTAGCTCTTATAGTATAGGTATGTTTATTTAGCACTATTTTTTGTAATTCTTTTATTTTTTCATTTCTTTTATCACTATGTTCCATATAATAATTTATTACATCTTTTAGTTCTTCTTTTGAATGATATTCTGGTATTTTTCCATTAAATAAGTCCTGATTTCCCCGATTTCCATTTGTTATTACTAGTTTTCCAGATGCTATTGTATCAAATACCCTACTATTTACTGAGCCCCATTCTTTTGTTACATGGTTTGCATCATCTATTACTATTTTTGTTGAGGCATAGATTTGTGGTATTTCTTTGTAGTTTATAAATCCCTGATAGTATGGTTTGAATTTTTCTATTTTATCCCAGTTTGCACCATATAATTTAAATGTGTGTTTTATTTGTGTTGGATCTAGAAAATCAATTATTTCACGTTTTGCCATCCAGTAACTTCCTGTAAAACAATAATCACTTTCATATTTTTTTTGTGGTGATATATTTTCATTGAACATGTCTGTGTCTGTGGCTATTGGATAGAATATTGCTTTTTTTCCTGTTTTTTGTGTTATACTAGCACATGCTTTTTTAGAGCTTGATAGAATTATGTTGTAGTCTTTGAAATAATCTTTATTCATCCATCTGTCAAACCAGTTACGTGGCCATGCTATTTTTATTATGTATTTGTTGTTTGTTTTGATTTTTTCTATGTTGTAATTATCTAGCATACTTATTATTACATCCACATATTCTGGTATGTTATACCAGTCTTTACCTTTTTCCAAGTACTTTATATTCCATCCATATTCTCTTTTAAGACTACTTGCTAATGTTTGTGCTGTAAAATAATCTCCAGCTGTTGTGTTTTTCTGGGCTTGTGTTACTACAAAGGCTATTGTTAAGCTTTTATCTGTTATGATTTGGTTGTTGTTTATTAAATCCTCTTTTAGTTGTTTTTTAAGGTATGTGTTCCATTTTTTTATGAATATTTCATGATTTTTTTCTCTTCTTTGTGTTACTACTTTATTTTCTTCCATTTCCTGTGTTCCAAATTCATAGTGATATAACATTGCTTGTGGTGTGTAGTAGTTTTTATATCCACTCTTGTGTAGTTTTAGACATAGATCTACATCTTCATAACCATATACATACTCTTCTTGAAAACCACCCACCTTATTAAATACTGATTTCTTAATTAGCATACATGCTGCTGTTATGGCTATTATTTGTTGGACTTGTATGTTTGTGTTTGTATAGTATTTTTGTCCATTGTTTTTATTTACTGGTTTTATATAGTCACAGGCTTTAAATATTATTCCTTCATGTTGTATGGTGTATGATTTTTCCTGATTTATTTTTGAGTTTGAACAGTCTGGATAGATTAGTCTTGCCCCTACACACCCCACATTTTCTTTATTTAATATTACATTCATCAAATGATTTATAAATCCATCTAGTGGTTCTATATCATTGTTTAAAAATAGTAGGTAGTTTCCTTTTGCTTTTTTTACAGCTTCATTATTTGCCTTGGAGAATGTTTCATTTGTTTTATTTTCTATTAATGTTATGTTTAGATTTGTGAATTTTTTTATTGTGTCTTTTGTATTATCTTCTGATGCATTGTCCCATATTATTAGTTCATAGTTATTATATTGTTTTAGTTTGGTAAATTTTGTTAGTAGTCTTTTTATATGATTTTCACCATTGTGTGTTATGATTATTATTGATACTAATGGTTTTTTTATTAGAGGTAACTTGTTTTTGTTGTCATTATTTATTTTTTCCCTAAGTTTTTCTATTTGTTTTTTTGTTAATGAAGTATTTTTTCTATTTTCACTTATTCCATATACTGCATAGTGTATCAGTGGGTTTATATTAGATTTTTCTACATCTTTGTTTTCTTTTAGGTATTTGTTTGTGTTAAATTCAATTGATGGATTGTATCCTTTTTTACTTCCATAGTATATGTAGTGTAATAATGCATCCATTCCATCTTTTCTTACTGATTCATGATTTTCTAGATAGTATTCTGTGTCAAATAGATTGTTTTTTCTTATTTGTCTGTATCCTTTTATTGTTATGAATAGGTTTTTTAGGTTTCCTATTTTGTTTTTATTTTTTAGAAGTGCTAGAGGATATAGTTTTGATGCTAGTTTTTGTTTTAATGAATGAAGTTGTCTTTTTTGCATATGGATTGTTTCCTTTCTTTTGTATATGTTAATATTTTTATTCTTTAATAGTTATTGTAATTTTTGAATAAAGAATATATTCTATTTTTTACATATATTATATTATAATGTAAAATTTCATTGTATTATATTACAATGATTTTCAATTTAAGTATTTTGAATTTATTTTTATTTACATCAACATGATTTAGGAGATACACATTAAATGAAAAGTAATGACATTCCAAAGGATTATGATCATACTAAAGAAGAAGAATTACAAGATTTATGGCAAAAGGATAACACTTATCGTTTTATAGGTGATGGTACTAAACCAACATATATTATTGATACACCACCACCATATCCAACAGGTAAACTTCACATGGGACACGTCTTAAACTGGGTTTACATGGATATTATTGCAAGGTATAAACGTATGAATAATTTTGATGTGTTATTCCCACAGGGATGGGATTGTCATGGTCTTCCTACAGAAGTTAAAGTTGAAGAAATTCATAATATTAAGAAGAATGATGTTTCTCGTGAAACATTTAGGGATTACTGTATAGATTTAACACATGAAAATATTGAGAAAATGAGACTTCAAATGCGTAAAATGGGATATTCTCAAGACTGGGATCATGAATATATTACAATGCTTCCAGAAAACAAGAAAAGAACACAGTTATCATTTCTTAAATTATATAATCAAGATATGATTTATCAAGATATTCATCCTATTAATTGGTGTCCTCGTTGTGAAACAGCTATTGCATTTGCAGAGGTAGAATACTCTGATAATACTACTAAATTAAATTATATTAATTTCCCAGCTGCTGATGGTTCAGGTAATGCTACAATTGCTACTACAAGACCGGAATTATTATGTGCATGTGTTGCTGTAGTTGTACATCCTGATGATGAACGATACAAAAATCTTCATGGAAAAACTGTGAAACTTCCTATATATGGAAGAGAAGTTAAAATTATTACCGATGCCACTGTAGATTTAGAGTATGGTACTGGTGTGGTAATGATTTGTACCTTTGGGGATAAAACTGATGTTGAATGGGTTACACGTTATAATCTTGACATAATCAATGCTATTGATGAAAAAGGTGAAATGTTACCTGTAGCTGGTAAATATGCTGGAATGACTATTAAGGAATGTCGTAGCAGTATTATTGAAGATTTAAAAGAAGAAAGTTATCTTATAAAACAAGAAGATGTGGACCAGAATGTTGGTTTATGTTGGAGATGTAAAACACCTATTGAAATAATGACTAAAAAACAATGGTTTGTTGCAGCAAATAAGATGAATGAGGATATTGTTGAACAAGCAAAAAGTATGAGATGGGTACCAGGTCATATGTATCAAAGACTTGAAAACTGGGCTCATTCCATGGATTGGGATTGGTGTATTTCAAGACAAAGAATCTTTGCAACACCTATACCTGTATGGTATTGTGATGATTGTCATAAGGTTGTACTTCCAAGTGTTGAACAATTACCAGTAGATCCTACAATAGATAAACCAGACCACTCTTGTAGTTGTGGTTGTAATAGTTTCACACCAGAAGAAGATGTTCTTGATACATGGATGGATAGTTCCATAACACCTCTTACAATAGCCAATTGGCCAAATGAAGGTTGGGAAAATGTTTATCCTGCAACTTTAAGACCACAAGGTCATGATATTATTAGAACTTGGGCATTTTACACTATTCTTAGATGTTATGCTCTTACTGGAGAAAAACCATTTGATGAAATCGTAGTTAATGGTATGGTATTTGGTGAAGATGGTCATAAAATGAGTAAATCTCTTGGAAATGTTATTGCTCCAGAGGAAGTTATTGAGGAATATGGTGCAGATGCTCTTAGATTATGGTCTGCTAATAGTGTTCCTGGTGCAGATGTTCCATTTGGTTGGAAGGATATTAAGCATGCATATAAATTCCTCCGTAAATTCTGGAATGCATTTAGATTTATTAGTATGCATTTAGATGAAAATGTGTCTGATAATTTATCTGAAAATAATATTATTGATAAATGGATTTTATCAAAACTTAACAGATTAAATCAGACAGTTACACAAGCATTTGAGGAATATAATTTTGCTACAGCTGAACAGGCAATATATGACTTTGTATGGCATGATTTCTGTGATGAATATATTGAAGCTGTAAAATACAGATTATATGAAGATATTGACTCTACAAATGATGCTAAATATACTCTTAAAACAGTTATTGAAACTACACTTGCACTTATGGCTCCAATAACTCCATTCTTTGCTGATACTGTAAATCAATACCTGGGTAATGATTCCATGGCCCTACATCAAGGTGGATGGCCAGAACTCAATGATGAATTAATTAATGATGATGTTGAAATTGTAGGTAGTTATGCTATTGATATTATTGATGAACTTAGAAGATACAAGTCATCAAAAGGAATACCATTAAATCAACCATTAAATACTGTTAACATATACACTACTGATGTTGAAAAGGTAGAACTTACAATTGAAGATATTAAAAACACAAATAAGGTGGATAATATCACAGTTGTTAATGGTAAACCTGATTTACATGAAAAAGTACTTGCAATTGAACCTGTTATGAGTAAAGTTGGACCAGAATTTAAACAGGATGCTAAGAAAATCATAGATTATATATCAAACAATAATCCAGAAGAAATAGCAAAAACATTAGATGAAAAAGGTGAAGTTCAAGTTGATAATGTTGCATTTACAAATGAACACATTACAGTAGTAGATTCTGAACTTGTTAGTAAAACAGGAGAAGTTGTTGATATACTAAAAACTGAGAAATATAATATTCTCCTTGAAGTTCAACAATAACTAAACTCCCCCACCTTTTATCTCTTTTTTTAAATGAATTTCCGAGGTAATAATTATGGATTTACAAGTTGAAAAAATAAATAAAATTTCTGGAGTTATAAAGGCTCCAGCTTCAAAAAGTTATTCACACAGAGCATTTATAGCAGCTGCACTAGCAGAAGGTCAATCAATACTAAGAGATCCCCTATATTCAGCAGATACTATAGCTACATTAGAAGCATGTGAACAATTAGGAGCATTATTTCAAAGATATCCTGATAAATGTATTGTACAAGGTACTGCAGGATATATAAGAACACCAGAAAATATAATTGATGTTAAAAATTCTGGTACTAGTGTTAGAATACTAAGTAGTGTTGCAGCAATAGCACCCAGAGCAAATTACACAATATTTACTGGTGATGAATCACTAAGAAAAAGACCAATGCAAGACTTAATTGATGCACTAGAAAATCTTGGAGTTCAAATATCATCATCACAAAGTAATGGAACTCCTCCAATCATTGTTAAAGGTGGATTTGAAGGTGGTCAGACAGATATTAAGGGTGATGTTAGTAGTCAATTTATATCATCAATTATTATGGCTGCACCATATTCTAAAAAGCCTGTAACCCTTAATGTAAAGGGAACATTTGTATCTAAACCATATGTTAACATGACACTGTCTGTTATAAGTAAGTTTGGTATAGATTTTGAATATGATACAACCAATATTCCAGAGTATTCATCATACTATATTGAACCACAGAAATATGAAGCTACTGATTATACTATTGAGGGAGATTATTCCTCTGCATCATACATATTAGCAGCAGCTGCAATGCTTCCATCAAATCTAACTGTTAAAAATCTTTATAAGGATTCTATGCAGGGAGATAAGATAATCATAGATATTATTAAGAAAATGGGAGCTGAAGTTACAGTGGATGATGATCAAATACATATTGAAAGTGATGGTAATCTTAAAGCATTTGATATTAATCTAGAAGATGCGCCAGATTTACTTCCTACAATATCTATTCTCATGGCACAAGCTGAAGGTGTATCTAAAATAACTGGAGTTGAACATGCACGATTTAAAGAAACAGATAGAGTTCATAACTGTGCTGTTGAACTTGAAAATGTTGGTGTGGATGTTGAAGAACTACAGGATGGACTTATTATAAAAGGTAATCCTACTGGTGGTTATGTTGACTCCCACATGGATCATAGAATGGTAATGGCATTTTATGTTCTTGGACTTAAAATTGGAAATATTATTATTAAAGATGCAAGTTGCTATGATATTTCATTCCCAAACTTTTTAGAAGTAATGCATACAATTTCAGAAGAATAAGAATATAAGAGGGTGAGTTTGTGATTAAAGAAAATATGAAGGGTAATTATACTGTTGATGAAATTAAATTTATTGTTGATAAACTTGAGGAAATATTTACTCGCAGAACTTTTCTTGAACAAACACCATATGAAGTTCTCATAAGAACTATTTTATCCCAGAGAACAAGGGATGAAAATACTGATAAAGCTACAGAAAATTTATTCAATGTGTATCATACCATGGAAGAAATAGCAGATGCTCCTGTTGATGATATTGCTAATCTTGTAAGACAGGCAGGATTTTATAATGTTAAAGCTGCACGTATCAAGGAAGTATCTAATATTTTATTAGAGGAATATGATGGTGTTGTTCCAGATACTCTTGAAGAATTACTTAAATTACCTGGTGTTGGACGTAAAACTGCTAACTGTGTTTTAGTATTTGGTTTTCAGAAGGATGCTATTCCTGTTGATGTTCATGTTCATAGAATATCCAATAGACTCGGTCTTGTTCATACAGATAAACCAGAAGATACAGAAGAGGTTTTAAGAGAGATTGTTCCACAGGAATATTGGCTTCCAATTAATGATTTAATGGTTCAGTTTGGTCAAAATATTTGTAAGCCTATTAATCCCCAACATATTGAATGTCCTTTCACAGATTTATGCCAGTTATATAAATCTGAATTGGATATTTAATTTTATTTTTTTTAAATATTTTTGTATAAATGTAAAAAAAATATGTTTTAATACCATTATTATTTATAATTTTAATTAAATTAAAGTATTTATTAAATTATAAACATATATAACAGTAGTATTAATGTATTATAACAAAAAAATGATTTTTAAAAAAAAGATACATTGATTAATTAATTTATTAAAATTGATTCATATGAATTCTAATACTAAAACAGAAGATAATCCACCAAAAAATGATTCTATTGATGTTTCAATAATTATTCCTGCATATAATAGTGATAAATACATTGAAAAATGTTTAAATACTGCACGAAAACAAACACTGAAAAATATAGAAATTATATGTATTGATGATGCATCTACAGATAAGACCTTGGAAATAATTAACAATCATGTACGTTTTGATAAACGTGTATGTGTATTTACCAATACTACCAATCTTGGTCCTGGAGCTTCTAGAAATATTGGAATAAAACATGCAAGAGGAAAATACATTACATTTCTTGATGCTGATGACTGGCTAGATGAAAATACATTGGAATGTGTATTGAAAAAATCTGAAGAGAATAATCTTGACTTATTATTATTTAAACTTATTAACATGAACAATATTACAAAGTTATTATATAAAACAGAAACTTATTCTATGAATTTCTTGGAAAAATATTATAATAGAGTTTTTAATCATGATGATATCTCTGCAAATATACTTTTTAAAATACCTGTAACTGCTCCAGGTAAGTTATATTTAAGATCTTTTTTATTGGAAAATAATATTAAATTCAATGAAACTACAATGTATGAAGATAATCCTTTTTTTATTAAAACATTTTTAAAAGCAAGACGTGTATCTGTTGTTGATGAATATTTCTATAAAAGACGTGTACATTCAGATTCATTAACAAGCAATACAAAAAAAGACATGATGGATATTCATAATGTTTTAGATGAAATTTTTTCAATTTTAAAAAGTAATGATTCCTATTATATGAAATACAAGTTATCCTTCTATGATTTTATGATTCATACTCTTCTAAATAGATTTCAGAAAATTGATAATGAATTTAAGAATGATTTCTTTAATAAAACAAAGAGTCTTATTGAAAAATACATAGTTGAATATGATTTAAATGATGATATTAAATATAATTTAAGTAAAAATAATCTAAGAACATATAATTTAATAGTTAAATCTATGAATTCAGAAAATAATATTATTAAAGACATACAGGAGAACATTTCCCTAAATACTCCAATTGCTTCAATTGTTTACTGTGATGATATTACAGTTAGTAGATTAAATGAAATTTTAAATTCATTTATTAATCAGACAATGGGATTTTCATATTTAGATATTATTTTCATATCATCCACTAAAAGATTAAAGGATGTTCAAAAGTTACTTAAAATATATGATAAAACATACTACAACATCCATTATATTCAACTAGAAGAGGATATGTCATTATTGGATATTTATTCTATTGGTATTAATATGACAGATTGTTCATATATTACATTACTTGATAAAAATCATGTATATAAGGATCATGTTTTAAAGAATTTATTTAGAAACATGAAAGAAAATGAATACAACATGGCCCATACTAATATAAATGATTATAATAAGAAATATATGGATCTTGAAATATGGAATAAGATGTTTACAAAAAAATTCCTAGTAGATAATCAGAATATTTTCTTTAAAACAGAAAAAAACACCTATCTAATTAATCCACTAGTATATCTTAAAAAAGGTATTATGGAACCTGAGAATTTAAATCAAATGGCTCTAGTATATGATATGCTTAAGTATTGTGAAACAAATAAAAATGAATTTATAAAACAAATAGATTTTATGATGGACATACTACAATCTAACTTTAAAAAGATTGAACACACATATAAGAATTCATGCTTTATTCAGATACAAGCTATTGTTGAATGTTGTATTATTAAATATGAACTCAATGATATTATAATTAAAAATATTAGTAAAGAACACAGGGAATTCTATAATTATGTTATCTCCTCTCTTAAAAGTAAGAATTATCCTATAACTAAACTACAAAAGAATATTATTCCAAATAGGCCTGTGACTGTTGTTGTTAAATGTGATAAATATAGTATTGATAAAATAAATAGAGTAGTTTCTAATTTAATAAATCAAAGTTTTGGATTTTCTTTTATTGAAGTGTTGTTTGTTATTGAGTATGCATCGAAGAATAGTGATGTAGAACATGTTATTAAGAATTATACAAAGATATATCCAAATATTGAGTACATGGTAGTTGATAATAATTTAGATGAAGATAAACTATATAATAAATTAATAGATGATATTGACACACAGTTTGTGATGTTTTATAATAAAAAATATTCATACATACCAAATACCATAAAATATATTTTCAGAACTGTACGTAAGGGTAATATGCATGTTGCATCAGGTATTATTGAAGATAGTGGTGATGATGGTTCTAATGAGTTAATATGGACAAAGATATTTAAGATTAAATTCTTAAAAGAAGCAAATATTAAGTTTTATATGAAAGAAAATGATATTTTTGTTGAAAAGAGGATGTATAATAGAAAGGGAATAGTGAATGTTCCAATTATAATACTTAAAAAAGAGTGATTACCATGGCATTATTTTCTAAAATAAGTGACATTATTCAGAAAAAACCTAAAGAAATACCTTTAATTTCAATTATAATACCTGTATATAATACTACAAAAGATGATATTAAAGAAGCATTTGATTCTTTATTAAATCAAACAATAGGTTTTGAAAAACTAGAAATTATATTTGTAAATGATAAGTCAACAAAAACAAGTGGTGTTGATTTAATTAAAGAATATAAAAATAAATATTCTAATGTATTATTATTTAATAATAAACAAAAAAAATATGATGGTCCAACACGTAATAACGGTCTAAAACATGCAACTGGTAAGTATGTGATGTTTTTAGATGATGATGATAAATATCTTAGTAATGCTTGTGAATTTCTATACAATATAATTGAAGCAGAAGATGTGGATGTTGTTAATGGTAATTACATTGACACATACACAAATAAAAAAGTTAACTGGGAAAACCAAAATATAATTCATTATAAAACAAAGATTAGAACCATAGATGAAAATCCTAATCTTCTAGGAATTTCTCCATACCTCTGTACTAAAATATATAGAAGAAGTTTTCTTATTGAAAATAATTTGGAATTTGAAGAAGGTTTAAAAATAAGTTCTGATAAAATATTTAATTTCAAAATCTTATTTAAGGCTAATGGAATTATATTTGTTAATGAACCAATTGTTATATATAACAGAGATACAACAAATGGTTTCTCAAAAAGCTTAGATTATTCTTATGATAAACTCAAAATATTAATAAAAGTTTATACTTATTGTTATGAGTTATTTAAGAAAGAATTACCCGAAGCTTGTCATATTTTATTAGATGATGTTAATTATATTACTAAATATGTATTAAATACCACACTTGATAGGGATGAATTTAAGAATTTTGTAGAAGATTTACATGTATTCTTTAAAGAGTATGTCTCAAATAATAAAACACGAAAAAATCATAAATATCATAAAATAATAAAACACATTGCAAATAATGATTATACTAATGCATACTATGAATATATTGATTTTAGAAATGAAAAACTCATATTTAAGACAAATCCAATAGAAAAACCTAGAAAAGACATATATAGTAAAGATTTTGATGATATTCTTGTATCTGTAATAATTCCAGTGTATAATGGTGAAAGATATCTTAACAGTTGTTTAAATAGTATACATGATCAGAGTCTTAAAAATATGGAAATTATTTGTATTGATGACAATTCAACAGATAACTCTCTTAACATATTAAAACAACATTCTAAAATTGATAAACGTATGCGTGTTATTCATATAAAGGAAAATCATGGAGTTAGTGCAACAAGAAATATTGGAATAAAATATGCAAAAGGTAAGTACCTTACTTTTGTTGACTGTGATGACTGGCTAGATAGTATGGCATTAGATACTGCTACAAAAATATCCCAAGAAAATAATCTCGACATTTTCTTCTTTAATAGAACATTATACACTAAAAAAGAGTCAAAAATTGAGAATAAAAATGATACTATCTATGATTATCTAAAAGAATATGAAAATAAACTTATTAAAAATACTAATATTGATTTATCAGTTTTATTTAAAAATTATTCTAGTGCTACAGGTAAACTATACTTAACATCATTTATTAAAAATAACAGTATTAGATTTAATCCAAGAAGAACTTACTGTGATAATTTATTTTCAATAATCACATTTTTAAAAGCTAAAAATGTGAAAATAACAGTGAACAGTTATTATAATCAAAGAATACATGAAAAAACATATGATGCATGTAGAGATAATACAATGTGTGATAATATTTCCATGCTTAAGGATATGTTAAATATATTTAGACAAGTAACACCATTATATGAAGCATATCATGAAAAATTCTATAATTATATGATGGATATTTTAAGAAAAACATTATATAAA
Source organism: Methanosphaera sp. A6 (assembly GCF_001729395.1). NCBI lineage: Archaea > Methanobacteriati > Methanobacteriota > Methanobacteria > Methanobacteriales > Methanobacteriaceae > Methanosphaera > Methanosphaera sp. A6. Next base: position 14,066 of record NZ_MAIF01000163.1, read on the forward strand.
ATAGATTCACAATATATGCTAGAATATTTTAAATCTACACAAGAGTTTATAGGAGAATGTATTGGAAAAAATCATCTTGATAAGGATATTATACAGTCACTTAATAAGAATAACCTACTCTACTACACATATATTAAAGAATCAATTGATAAACCTGATAAAAGTAGGATAACCATACCAATATCCATAGTAATATATGCTAGAAATATGTTAGAGAAGGAAATATTTGAAGTTATTCATAATATAGCAGAACAAACCTTTGAATTTCCTTTATTAAGACTTGTATTTATTGATAATAATTCAAAAATTACTGATACAATGAATATTAAGAAGTACTCAAAGATATTTCCTAATATAGAATATATTAGAACAAATAGAGATTATGATGAAACACAACTATATAATATAATTCCAAACTATATTACAACACCATATGTTATGTTTTTAAATCCAGAATTATTCTATGTTAACACTGCTATAAAAAACATGTTTAGATCTATACGTAAGGATAATATGAATATGATTTCAGGTATTGTTGAAAAAAGTGATACTATTTACAACACACTTCTTTGGACAAAGCTCTTTAAAACAAAGTATTTAGATGATAATGTTAATTTCTATGAAGATAAAAATCATATGATAAATGTAGAATATAATATCAATGATAAAAAGGGCATTATTAATACAAATATTCCCATAATAAAATCAGAATAAGTAAAAAAAGAGAAAGAACTAAAAAAAAGGAATTTTTCTTATTTTTCTATTTTTTTAATTTCATCTATGTTATCATTCATTATAGTACTAACATCTTTAATTTCTTTAATATTGTTATATGTATTAACGAAGTTAAAGTCTATCTTATTAACAAGTGCAGAGTATTGTTTATTTACTTCATTGAATTTTGAAGCTATATTCTCATTTATTGACTTTATATTTTCACTAATAATAGCATATTTTTTATTTAATTCTGCCATGTCTCTATTTATTCTTAGAAGATTGTTATTTTCTTGGGATAATCTTGCATTTTCTTCAAGTAACATTTCATTCTCTTGTTTAAGTGTTGAAATAGTTTCATTCTTATTTTCATTTAAAAGAGATAATTTTTCAAAGTTACTTTTATACACTGCTTGAGTTTTATCTTTTTGTATATTTTCATTTAATAAAGATTTTTTTTCCTCTTCAAGCCGTACTATATCCTTGTTTAATGATTTATGTTCTTTGATGAGTTTTTCATTCACATCAGTTAGATGTGTGTTATTTCTTAGATCAGTTTCATTTTTCTTAGTTAATAAATCATTTTCTTGTTTAAGTGCCTTTATTGTTTCATTTTTGTTGTTATTTAGTGTAGTTAATTTTTCATAATTATTTTTATAAAAAATATAACTATCACTTAAATTCAACAATTTTTGTTCTATTTTAGATATAAATGACATGTTATCTTATCCCTTTTTTTGTCCCTTAATTAATTAAATCATATCTTAGATTGTTTTTCTAGTATTTATAGAATAACTTAAAGAATCATGAAATAATTATTTTTTGATTTATTATATGTGCTACTCTTAATAACTATTTTAGTTATATTAAAATTAAATAAGTTTCTATAATTATTTAATAAAATAAAAAAATACTTTAATATAATAATCTAAACATAAATATAGATGAATGCTTAGTTTCTAAAAGTTTTATTTTTAAAAGCATCATACAGAAAGATATTAAGGGTATGTATTTCTATATTTCAATTAAATAATTAATTAAAGTTGAATATATGAGGTGGTAAAAATAGTTAATAACAATATAGATAACACTGCAGATTATAATAAACTTTTATCTGCAATATATGAAGAATCATACAACAATAACAATAACAGATCAATTAAACAAAGATTAACATCAAAATTATATCCATTATCATTATTTTTAAATCAGAGTCGTTGTGGTGGATTTAAAAACATGTTATTAACTGTTAAAGGTTATAATGCAATGAAAAAAAGTGACTTATTTAATGTAGGTTATTATTTAAATAAGCATGAATCAGTAAGAAAAGATGGAATGGATGTATTATTACACTACATATACTATGGAAGTAAAAAAGGATACAATCCATCACCATTATTTAATTCAGAAGAATATATTAAATTAAATCCTGATTTAAAATCATTAAAAATAAATCCATTAATCCACTATCTATTATATGGAAAAAGTGAAAATAGAAAAATATCCCTTCCACACCATGAAAACATACCTCAATTTGAAAATAAAAATATAACAACGAAACCAAAAAGAAATAAAACTAAAAATAGAAAAATAAAAGGATTGTTTAATAAGCCTTCAAAGGATAAGCTTTCAGGTTGGGCTGCAGAAATTGGAAACAATCATCCAATAAACGTTATAATATCAATAGATAATATAAAATTCACAATAAAACCTTCAAATTATAGGGCAGACTTAAAAAGAAATGGTATTAATGAAGGAAAACATGCATTTAAATTTACAATTCCAATGGATTTTCTTGATGGTATTGAACATGAGATTTTATTAAAAGATACTGATGGATTTATACTAGATAAATTAACATTTAAATGGCAAAAACCTGACTTTGAAAATAAATTTTCAAGATACACATCATATTCTATAACAAATCCAATAGTAGCATTCCCCTTTAATGAATCTGATAAGAAAATCTTTGCAACAATGGAAAATATTGCAAATTATCTTATAAAACAAGTACCTGAAGAAAAACCACTAGTATCTATTATAATGCCTGTATATAATAGGGAAGGCTTAATAACAAATGCTATTAAATCAGTACTAAATCAAACATATAAGAACTTTGAATTAATAATTATTGATGATGGAAGTAGTGATAAAACATGTGAGAATATTTTAAAGATTAAGGATAAAAGAATTAAACTCATACGTAATAAGGAAAATCTGGGAATATCTGCTTCAAGAAATAAGGGACTTAATATAAGTAAAGGTAAATATATCATGTATCTTGATTCTGATAATGATTGGGATAATAGATATATTTCAGCCATGGTAGGTGCTTTTAGAGTAAATAAAGATGCAAGTGCATTGTATTGTGGTCAATATGTATTTGAGGAAAGTAAAACTAATCTTAAATATGTGAGATTTGCATCCTTAAATAAGGGACTTCTTTCTAATAGAAATTATATTGATTTAAATGCCTATGCTCATACAAGAGATGTTTATCTTAAATATGGTGGATTTGATGAATCATTAGTTAAATGTGTTGACTGGGATTTAATACTTAAATATTCCACCTTTGCAAAAACATATTCCGTACCTGTTATATTATCAAATTATTACTTTGATTTAGCTGATAATACTATTACAAGTAATCCTGAATTAAGTTATACAATAAAACAAGTTCATGAAAAACAAGAAAAACGTTTAGAAAAAATTGGTAAAAGAGCTCCTAAACTAACAAGGGGTGTTTCTGTAATAATTCCTAGTTATGAAGCATTGGATGATCTTAAAATATGTCTTGAGAGTTTATTTAAATTAGATTCTAAATATGTTGAAGTGGTGGTTGTTGATAATAATTCATCATATGATGTTAAAAATTATCTAAGAAAACTTAAACTGGAAAATAAGATAAAACTAATCTTAAACCATGAAAATTATGGATTCACATACGCTGTTAATCAGGCAATAGAAATAGCTAAAAAGGATAATGATATTGTTCTTCTAAATAATGATGCAGTATTTACTGAAGGTGCAATGGAATACTTACAAGAAGCTGCATATACTCTGGAAAATTGTGGAATTACAGTTCCACAACAAGTACTTCCTGCCAATACAAAAACAATAGATGTTCATGTTCCCTATGCAAATCCTCAATACATGTGTGATGTGAATTTATCAGCCCATCATAAAAATGTAATTAACCTACCATTATATCATAATGGTATTTATACAGAGGTTTCCTTTGTAGCATTTTTCTGTGTATATATACGACGTGATGTATATGATAAATCATTAGGACTTGATGCTGAAAATGGAAGACATTATAGATCTGATGTGATTTACTCTAATTTCATAAGAAATGTATTAAATTATAAGATTTATCATGTTTCTAATGCTATTGTATATCATAAACTACAAAAAGCAACAACACAACTTCAAGAAAAATCTGATAAACATCATGATTTAATGTTTGTTAAAAATAGATGGAGTTCTTCTGAACGTGAGAAATTCGGTTATAAACAAGCAATATGGGATTTAACAAGGGATGAAATTGAAAGTGGAAAATACTAAATTCATGTATTTTCACTTATTTTTTTAGAATATTTGAAAAAAGACCTATTTTATCATACAACAGAAAAAAAACTATGTTATCATGGATTTTTTTAGTACTATTTTTTTAAAAAAAATACTAAACATTTAAATAATCTAGATAAGAGAGTAGAAATTGTATTAATTTAAGTTAATACTATGAAAAAATAATATTAGCTGCCTAAATAATATTGAACCTTTTTTTAAGGTTATTTAATATTTTTTTATGTTGTTTTTATTTTTTTGTGAATTTTAATTTCTTATGTTTTTTTAGAGAAAGATATAATTGAAGGAACTCCTTCAGTTACTATTTTTCTTTAGTGAAAGAATCTCTTTTTAAAAACTTGTGCTTATTTTATACCT
>NZ_MAIF01000164.1:0-6253 GCF_001729395.1 Methanosphaera sp. A6
ACCAAACATACCAACAGCATTTAACAAACTTAAAGAAACAGGAGTTAATAAGATAATAGTAAATCCCGTATTTTTAGCACATGGAATGCATACAAAAGTAGATATACCAACAATACTTGGATTAGAACCAGAAGTAGACCTAGAAAAACTACACATGCACCAACATGAACATAATCATAGTCATCACCATCATCATAGAGAAGCAAAATCAGAACCTGTGGACTTTGATGGAGAAATAATATATCTTGAACCATTAGGTGCAGATGATAAAATAGTGGAAATAATTTCCAATAAAATCAATTCAAAACTAGAAAAAGATTCTCAAGATACTGGAATACTATTAATAGGACATGGAAGTAATCTTCCATATAATAATGAAGTTATTAAAACTATTGCAGAAAAATACATTGAAAATTCAGGAGATTATCCTATAGAAACAGGATTTATGCAATTAAGTAAACCTTCAATTCCAGAAGCATTTAATAAACTCAAAGAAAAAGATGTGAAAAAAGTTATTGCTCTTCCAATATTTTTAGCACATGGAATTCATACAAAACTAGATATACCAACAGCACTTGGACTTAATCCACAACCCATTGAAAACTATCCAGTATCTAACGTATCAACAAGTGATGTTGTTGAATTTGATGGAGAAATAATATATCTTGAACCATTAGGTGCAGATGATAAAATAGTGGAAATAATACAAAATCGTGTAAATAAATATTTATAATAGAAACTGTAATATACTTATAAAAATAATCTCCCAATTACATAATTTGTATTAATTAGTTTACATATATTAAATAATATAAAAGTAGTTAATATACTTAATAATAAATAGATGTTAATTTAATATAATAACTAAGAAATAGTTTATTAATAAAAAGAAAATTTCAAATTATTAATAAAAAAAACATAACTCAATACGGAGGATTATATATGAGTGACATTATAAGAGGATGGCGTCATAACGATCAAAGATATAATTTAATAGGAACTAAATGTAAAACATGTGGAGAAACATTTTTTCCAAAACAAGTAGTTTGTCCTAACTGTAGAAGCCACGGAAGCATTGAAGATCTCCAATTTAAAGGAACAGGTAAAATTTATACATACTCAATAATCCATGCTGCTACTGATGAATTCAAAAATAATTCACCATATGCTGTAGGTATAATAGAGCTTGATGAAGGAGCTAAAATAACAGCACAAATTGTTGATTGCGACTTCGATGAAATAGAAATTGGTGACGAAGTAGAAGTAGTATTTAGAAAAATAAGAGAAGATGGAAAAGAAGGAGTAATAACATATGGATACAAATTCAAACTCAAAGAATGATACTGGAATATTATTAATAGGTCATGGAAGTAGACTACCATACAACAAAGAAGTTATAAGTGCAATTGCAGAAAAATATGCACAAACAAAACCTGATTACAACATAGAAGTAGGATTCATGGAATTAGCTGAACCAAACATACCAACAGCATTTAACAAACTTAAAGAAACAGGAGTTAACAGAATAATAGTAACACCTATCTTTTTAGCACATGGAATGCATACAAAAAGAGACATACCAACAATACTTGGATTAGAACCAGAAGTAAAAGAAGAACCTAATGGACACCATCATCACGAACATGAACATCACCATGAACATGGGCATCATCACCACCATCACCATGGTGAAGTAGAAAAAGTTGAGTTTGATGGAGAAATAATTTACACCGAACCAATAGGTGCAGATGATAAAATAGTTGATATTGTATCTGAAAAAGTAAATAAATACTTATAAACAATACAACAAAATAACCTCCCTTTTTTTAATACTAATTTTAAAAATTTAATTATGATTAATATGAAAATATCAAAGATAGGCGAAAGAAAACTAATACAAAGACTTCTTAAGAAAAGAGATGAAACTCTAGGAAATATTGATAATACAATTCTTAAAAGTTACCATGATGATGCTGCAATAGAAGAAAATACTTCAAAATATACTGTCTTATCAACAGATATGCTTATACAACATTCTCATTTTCCAAAACAAATGACCTATTTTCAGATGGGAGAAAAAATAGTAACAGTAAATGTTAGTGACATTCTTGCAATGAATGCAACACCAGTATCTATTCTCATAGCAATGGCACTTCCTAGCACATTAACAATAGATGAATTTGATGAAATAATTGATGGTATTTTATATAAATGTAAGGAATATGGTGTAACTCTTATTGGAGGAGATCTTAATCAGTCAGATGAAATTATTCTTAGTGCAACTACCACGGGAAAAATAAATAAAAATATTAAATTACAAAGTAATATTCAAGAAGATAATCTGGTGGCTATAACAGGACAACTTGGAATGCCTGCTGCAGCACTAGATTTACTTAGCAAATATGAAATTAAAGATTTATCTAATGAATATGAAGAGATTATAAAGAGTATTCTTGAACCAAATCTACCAATAAAAACTGCTAAATTTCTTAGAGAACATCCCACACTCATCACTAGTATGACAGACATAACTGACGGACTTGCTATTGAATTAGGACATTTACATGAAAAAAATACCAACATTGGATTTGAAATATATGCAGATAAACTTCCATATAACAAGCACATTTCACAAATAGCTACTGAAAATAACAAATCATTAAATGAATACCTTCTCCATTTTGGAGAGGAATTTGAACTATTATTAACATTAGATAAAAAAGAATACTTGAAATATAAAGATAAATTAAATAATATACATATTATTGGTAAAGTAAATAACTCTGATAAAATTACATTAATAAGTCAAAAATCTGTTAAAACTATGAAAATAACAGGTTATGAACATTTAAAGGAGAATTAGATGACCTGCAATATCTGTCCAAATTATTGTAAATCTGATATAGATACAATTTGTAAACAAAACCCCCAATATGATGATGAAAATGTAATTGATGCAGCCTCAGTTGCAATAGATCCAATAGAAAAAAAACCATTATATCATTACTTACCTGGAACTAAAACATTATCCATAGGAACTGTTGGTTGTAACTTAAATTGTATGAATTGTCAAAATCACACAATAGCACGACCTGAAAATGCTTTAATTGTACCTACAAAATCATATACTCCAGAACAAATAGTTCAAAAAGCAATAGATAATGATATTCCAAGTATTTCATGGACATATAATGAACCAACAATACATCCAAAATGGATAATAAATACATCTCATCTTGCAAAAGAATATGATATTAAAACAATACTTGTTACAAATGGATACACATCCCAAGAAACTTTAGATAATTTATTAGAATATGTTGATGCTGTTAATGTTGATATTAAAAGTTTAGATGATGCATTTTATAAAAATGTTTGTTCTGGACGACTTGAACCTGTACTAAATTCTGTAAGATTCTATGTAAAAAATAATATTCATACAGAAATTACCAATTTATTAATACCAGGATATAATGATAATATTGTTGATATGAAAAAGATAATAAACTTCGTAGTTAAATTATCTGATAAGATACCACTTCATTTCTCAGCATTCTATCCACAATATAAACTAAGTTCACTTGAACCTACCTCTGCAAATATCGTGTATAAAGCATGTGATCTTGGACAATATCTTGGATTAAAATATGTTTATCCTGGAAATGTCCCTGTATCCTACAAGAACAATACGTATTGTAAAAACTGTAGACATCTACTAATTGATAGAAGCAACAGTATAAAAAGTTACATAAAGGATAAATGTGCTTGTCCTAACTGTAACCATAAAGTAGATATTATAATTTAAAATCTTATTTTAAAAAAAAGAATGGGGAAAGAACATGTAGATTATTTTTTTTAATCTAAAATGTTCCACCTCCACCTCCACCAAATCCACCACCAACATCACCAATATCTCCAAAGGAGCCTGTATCTGTGATTGATGTGTCAGGATCATGTAATAATGAATGCATAAACATATTTCCTCCATACATTGAGAAAAATACTGCATCTGATTCATAGTATTGTTCTTCTGGTAGATTTATGTATTTAAAGTATTTTTTCATGTTTCCACTTGCTTCACTTGCACAACCAAGTGCTGTTGCATAGACAAGATATTTTCCCCATACTTGTATAGATGCTGGAGGATATTCTTTTATGAGACTATAATCCTTAATATATTTTTCAAAGTTTTTCCATTTATCATGGAATTCCTTTCCTTCAGATGTCCATTGTCCAAATATTGTATCAGGTAGTGCAAATACTATAGCTGATTCTATCGTTAATATAACACCTAGAACTAATGCAATATTATTATAATCACCCTTTGTAAGGCTACTGTAGATTATTATTATCAAACCACTAATTAATAGCAGTGCACATACTAGTGATGCAACCTGATTACCCCTATTATTAAATAGTTTTCGTACTTCTAAGCTATTTACTTCCTTATTTACATCTATTTTCCAAGCATCCATAAATTTACTAAATTCTACAGAATCCATACTACTTAATGAAATATGTCCTTCATCATCCTTAAATTTTGAAAGATAATCTACAATATCTATTTCATATTGTTTAAGTAGACTCATATCCTTATCTTTTTGTTTTAATACTACATCATCCTCATTACTAGATATTATTTTATAGTATTTCTTATCAATTAAATCAAGTAATGATGCTTGGAATCCATATTCATCTGTCTCATCAATAGCACCTTCTATAATAGTATTAACAAAGACTGGTGAATGTTTTGTTGGTAAATCCATTTCATATTTTTCATTATACTCTATTTTTGGTTCTCTACCATACTTTATATAAATTGGTATTGGTGACAATATACCTAGTATTGCAAAGAGAGATAAGAACTTCATTAAAATATTATGATTTTCTTGACTTTCCTGATATTCCTTTTGATCTTGTTCTATTTGGGCTTTTGCATTCTTATGAATTACATCAGCATTTTGAGTACTTTTAAAGTACTCTTTTGGCATTAATATTCTTTGTTCTGCAAATTGACCACTGCTAAGTGGTTTGAATTGTGTTTTTAATGTATCATCAGAAGTCCATGTGGATTCTTTTACAATATATTGTGGATTGTTCCACATTTCAATATTATTATGACTTCCTGGAATTTGTATGTATGTTACTAAGTTATCTACATCACTATCCCAGTCAGAACCCCATGATTTATACTGTAATTCAGCTATATCATCGTATATTTTAACTCCTTTTATGAAGTTATAATGATATATTACTCTAACATCCTCATCAGATACTTTTTCTGTTTTAGCTTCATCTTTATATAATTGTACTTTAATTTTGACTTTATTAGAAGAATTTATAACCTCTAATGTATTATAATACCCTGGTGTTTCAACTGATATATTTTCTAATCGTTGATCACCTGATAAACCAACATCCCTATATACCCCATTTATTGTTCCACTAATAGAGTATGTTATATCTTCAGATATAATTGTTGTTCCATCATCTGTAACATTAATATGTTTTTCAACGTTAGGTAAAGTATAATCACCTTCAGCAAATGATAATGGAAGTATGAGAAGTGTAAATACTAAGAGAATTATTGTAAACTTCTTTAGATTTCCATGACTCTTTTTAATCATGATAATACCCCATATTAAATAATTAATCTTATTTTTATAACATGTTAGTAATATCTATTTCTAAAAAAAATAAAGGAGATGAATTCTAATTATATGTTCTTAAATTTAGAAGACAATATTGAATATAATTTAATGTACTTTCCATATTCAGTATTTTCCATAGTATTATATTTGAAATATAATTCCATATTCCTATTAAATGTTCTTATATCACCCAATGCTATTGAATATATTATGTACTTATTTATCTGATTCATATCTGGAGGATATTGTTTAATTAAATTATAATCTGTAAGATATAATTCAAAATTCTTCCAATTATTATAATATTTAATTCCATAGTTGGTCCATTGTCGTGGAACTTTATATGAAAGTACTGCTGTTAGTATTATAACAGGAATTAGAATTATTGTTGCTCTAAATGCCCAATTTATAGTTGGCACGTCCGGTTGTAATGATAAAACATAGTATAAAGCCCCTATAACATAAATACTTGTTATTATTGAATATATTTTATATAGTTTTTGACTTGTGTTTTGGAAAAAATCCATTTTATTTCTATAAATAGATTCATATGATTTTTTCATCCATTTACTTATAAATTTATTAAAAGATACTTCATCTAT
>NZ_MAIF01000165.1:0-19217 GCF_001729395.1 Methanosphaera sp. A6
ATAAAAAAAAATTATAATAGACTATAATATAAAATAAAATATTAAAAATTAACCAAATCAGAATATACTCCAAAAAATAGATTAATATACATATTATCAAAAAATAGTACGTATAACTAAATCCATTCTTTTTTTATCTATGGTTAATTACTTAATTTATTAAAATACAAAAATCAGATAGTAATAATAAATATAATTTTAAAGAATAAAAAAAATTAAAAAATAAAGGTAGTTAAAAAGAATGATAACAGACATACTCACATATTTCAAAAACAAGAAATGGTTTAGAGATAGAATTGAACATATAGAAGAAATTCCTCCAAGACATGCAAGATATACAACAGAAGATGTTAAACTTCCCCAACCATTGAGTAGATATCTTAAAGAACACCATATTAAACTCTACACACACCAATATGAAGCACTAAAACATGTTCGAAACAATGAAAATGTAATAATAACAACACCCACTGCAAGTGGAAAAACATTATCATTCACACTACCTGTACTAGAAGATTTAACTAATAATAAACAAGATACTGCATTATATATTTATCCAACAAAGGCATTGGCTAATGACCAATTAAAGAGCTTATTAAATATTGATAAAGAATATGATTTAGAGATATATCCTGAAAAATATGATGGAGATACACCCAAATCAAAACGACCCGAAATAAAAAGAAAGTCACGACTTGTTATAACAAATCCCTATGAACTACATCTAATACTTCCATGGCATAAACAATGGCAAAGATTCTTCGAAAATATTAAATACATCATAATAGATGAAGCACACCAGTATAGAGGTGTGTTTGGTTCAAATATGGCATTTTTAATAAGAAGATTAAAAAGAATCTGTAAATACTATGGTTCAAATCCACAATTTATTATATCAACTGCAACACTTGCAAATCCCGTGGAATTTAGTGAAAAACTAACAGGACTTAAATTTAAAATAGTGGATAATAATGGATCACCATCAGGTAAGAAATATTTCATGTTCTTTAATCCATATGCTCTTGAATCAAAGAAAAAACCATCAATACACCAAGATACTTTAAAATTATTTAACACATACTTAAAAAATGATTTACAAACAATATGTTTTGAAATATCACGTAAAATGGCAGAAGTCATTGCTCTTAGAGCAAAGGATAGATTAAAATCTGAAAAACCAGAATTATGCAATAAAATAACTGCATATAGAGCAGGATATACAGTTGATGAGAGAAAAAAAATAGAAGATGATCTTAAATCTGGTAAAATTAAGGGAATAGTAACAACAAATGCCCTTGAATTAGGAATAAATATTGGTTCATTAGATAGTGTTATTATATCAGGATATCCAGGAACACTCATATCCACATGGCAACAGGCAGGACGTGCTGGACGACGTAACCAAGAATCAATTATTACAATGCTTGCATTTGAAAATCCATTAGATCAATACTTTATGAAACATCCGGAAGTATTCTTCAATAAAACACATGAACATGCAATAATCGACTTAAACAATCAGCAAATACTAAGAGGACATCTTAAATGTGCAGCATATGAAATTCCACTAAAATTAGGTGAAATTGAAAGTTTTGGATTCGATGATGAAGGTATTGTTATTGATGAAATTAGTGATTTAGAAACTGAAGGTATTGTTAAATACAAAGATAATCAGTGGGTTTATAATGATATTGAATTATTAAAACAAGATAAATCACCAAATTTTGAAGTAAATCTAAGTGATGTTCGTTCAGAACCATATAAAGTATTCAATGACCATAAATTCCTTGAAGAAATGAGTGAAAAACAAGCATTTAGAGAAGCACATGAAAATGCTGTTTTAATACATAATGGTGAAACATATCTTGTAAGAAAACTAGACATACAAGAACGTCGTGTGTATGTAAAGAAAAAAAATCTAAATTACTATACTCAAGCATTGAAAGAAGTCGATGTTAAACTATTGAAAAAAGAAAAAGAAGAGAATATTGGAGATATTAAACTTAGTTATGGTAGTTTAAATGTTACTGAGAAGTATGATAGATACAATACAATTACATTTAGTAAAATTTCATCATCAAAGAAATTAAATCTTCCACCACTGAATTTTAAAACTAAGGGTTTCTGGTTTACAATACCCTATGATATAAGACAACACTTAGAAGAAACACTAGTTACAAGTGAAAAATTTAAGGACGTTTTTATGGGATGTCTTCAAGGTGTTGAAAATGTCATGCTTTCTGTTGCTCCATTCCATGTAATGTGTGATACATATGATTTAGGTGGTGTAACTAAAAATATGCATGAAGACACATTAAATGCAACAATATTCATATATGATGGATTTGAAGGTGGTGTTGGATTAACAAATAAAGCATATAAATTATTTAAAGATATTGTTAAAATGTCTTATGAATTAGTTAGAGATTGTGATTGTGATAATGGATGTCCGGCATGTATCTATTCATCACAACAACAAAGTGATGATAAACACTTAAATAAAGAAGGTACACTTATCATACTAAAACATTTATATGAAATTATTTCAAATAATTAAAAAAAAAGGAGTGTTAATACCTAGAAAATTTATTCATTCTAAGTATTATATTCTTATATTAATCTTTCTTCTCTGATTCTTTCTTAGATTTCTCAAAGTCATCGATGGATGATGTGAATCTACACTTAGGAAAACCAGTACATCCTATAAATTCACCAAATCTACCCATTCTTTTTATTAGATCTTTACCACAATCAGGACATTCACCAACAACATCATTTGTTGATTTTTGTCCACCATTTGCACATTCAAAATCTAGACATGCTCTTTGTCTAGGTTTTCCATATGAAATTAGTGGTAGTCCACATTTTTCACATGTAGTTTTAAGAACATTAGCACCTGCTGGTAATGAATATGTTTTCTTACAATCTGGATAATTAGAACATCCAACGAATTTTCCACCACGTGGTGATGAAATTATTATTAAGTTACCACCACAACCACATTTTCCAACTACACGACTTTGTTCATATGCACCATATAATTCCTTACCAATATCTTCAATATTATCATCAATAGAATCAAGAATTCCATTTAACTCTTTTTTAGCATCTTCAATCACAGTTGCTTCTGTAATTTCATTTTCCTTAATATTAGATATGTCAGTTTCAAATTCACGAGTCATTTGTTCACTAGTAATTCTTTCAGAATATTTTTCTAGAGTATTTATTATTTGTTGACCAAGTTGACTAACTTCTATTTTTTTACCTTCAACATATTTTCTAGTATATAATATTGAAACTATGTTTGCCCTTGTGGATTTTGTTCCTAAACCTCTTTTTTCAAGTTCCCTTATAATTGATGCTTGATTATATCTTGCAGGTGGTTTTGTTTCTTTTTCTTCACTAGCTACTTTAGCTTTAGTTGTTTGACCCTCTTTTATCTCTGGGAATTCCTCATTTTTAACTTTTTTATACTGATATGGATCTAAACTTAACCATCCTTCCTTAGAAATTCTTTGTCTTGAAAATGAGAATGGTTCTCCACCAATATCTAATTCTACTTTTATAGATTCCATTTCTGCAGGTTTACCAAATATACTGATAAATCTATATGTTATAAGATCATAAATCTTCTGATAATCCTCAGATATGTCCTTAGGTAATGTTCCTGTTGGATGTATTGCAGGATGTGCCTCATCAGTTTTTTTACCTTCATGTGGTTTGTATGGTTGTTCTAGTTGACTTATCTTATCCTTATATTTTGGATGTTTAGATAGTTGACTAAGTATATTTGGTAGTCCTAAGGATTCTGGAAGTTTCTGTGATGATGTTCTTGGATAGGATGTGTATCCCTCAACATAGAGATTTTGTGCTATTTGTTGTGTTTTACGTGGAGTAAAACCAAATTGTGCATATGCTTCTGATTGTAATGTTCCTAATTCAAATGGTACTGGTAAATCTTTTTTAGTTTTTCTATTGGTTATTTTTTCTACTGTAGCATCCTTTCCTTTACAATTTTTAAGAATTGCATCTACTTCCTTTTTATCAAAGATTTTACCCTTCTTATGATCTGCTACTATTGATTTTTGAAGTTTTGCTTTTATTAGCCAGTAAGGTTCTGGTATGAACTTTTGTATTTCCTTTTCACGTTCTGTTAGTATTGCAAGTGTTGGTGTTTGTACACGTCCAGCAGATAATTGAACATATCTATTTGTTACATTCAACACAGAGTCTGTCATTGATTTTGAGATATTTACTCCAAATAAGAAATCAAGAACATGACGTGTTTCTCCACTATCTACCCATGATTTATCTTCTTTTAATGGATATGCATTTGAATATGATTCTATTAAGTCTTTTTTTGTTAAAGCTGAAAATTTCATTCTAAATGATTTATCAATACTATCTTCTCCACAGATATATCTTAGAGCATTAAATCCTATTAATGTTCCTTCTGTATCATAATCACATGCATGTATGAATCTATCTGCATCTTTTGAGAATTTCTTTATAGTATCTATATAATTTTTAACATATTTTTTTGATTTATCAGTTTCACTTAAAGGTACCCATTCAACATCAAATAAACGTTTATCCTTTTTATTTTTTGCTTTTAATGAAAATAAATGACCCACTGCAGATAATACTGTAATTTTTGTTCCATTTCCATTTGTAAACTCATAATATGGTACTCTTTTATATGAATTTTTTACTGGTGAATCAGATAAAGCTTTAGCTACTTTTTCAGCCACTTTAGGTTTTTCACAAATAATTAATTCACTCATATTCTATCTCCTTTTTTTATTTAATTAATAATAATGAAAGATTATATTTAACACTTTTATTTCAAGAAAAAATTTATTCAAATAGAAATAGTATAGATTTTTTCCAAATAAATTATTATATAAAATGATATTTGAATAGGTTATATAAATATTAATATTTTTTTCAATGGAAAGTAATTGTAAACATGGAATAAGTAAATTATTAAAGAATAATATAACTATTAATTAATAGATTTTATTTTAAAAAGAGTATAATTAAAGAATATGGAGTTTATGTTTTTATGTTAATAGGCGTTATATCAGATACACATATACCATCACGTTCATATGAAATTCCAGAAAAGGTTTTTGAAGTATTTAAAGGTGTTGATTTAATATTACATGCAGGAGATGTTGAAACACCTGATGTTATTAGGAAACTTGAAGAAATTGCACCAGTAACTGCAGTATGTGGAAATTGTGATGGTAATATTGGATTAAATGAATACGAAATATTATCCATTGATAACCTAACAATAGGCCTAACACATGGAGTGGTATATCCTAAAGGTGATGAACAACAACTATATTACAAAGCTAAAGAATTAAATGTGGATATTTTAATTAGTGGACATACACATCAAGCATTAATTAAACAAATAGATGATATACTACTTCTAAATCCTGGAAGTCCAACACAACCACGCCTTAGTGATCCTACAGTCATGTTACTTGAAATAAAAGATTCAAATGTAGATGCTCAAATAATCAAGGTAGGACAACCAACATGTAAAGCATTAGATTTTTCACAATTTAGGAGGTAATTAATATGAGCAGATGGAAAGCAAAACATGATAAAGAACATTATTATAAATTAGCTAAAAAACAAAATTATCGTTCACGTGCATCATATAAATTAAAACAATTAGATAAGAAATACAGTTTACTAAAACCAGATTATAATGTAGTTGATTTAGGAGCAGCACCTGGTGGATGGAGCCAAGTTGTTGCTGAAACTATTGGTGAAGAAGGAAAAGGACAGATTATTAGTGTTGATCTTGAATATATTAAGCCAATTGATCATGAAGCATACACTGGAGTTAAAGGAGATTTTACTACAAAAGAAACACAGGATATTATTATTGAATTAATTGATGGAAAAGCAGATGTAGTATTATCTGATGCTGCACCAAAACTTACAGGAATTAAAGATATTGATAATTTTAGAGCATACGATCTTTCAATGGCTGTAATTGAAATTATAGATAATATTCTAAAAAATAATGGAAATCTTATTATGAAAGCTTTTCAAGGAGAAGCATATCAAGAAATAATTAAGAATCTAAAGAAAAAATTTAGAAATGTAAAAACAACAAAGCCTAACTCTTCACGTAAACGTAGTGCTGAAATGTATGTTATTGCACGTGGATTTAGAGGTAGTAAAAAATAGTTAATAAAAAAAATAATTTGAAGAAGCACAACTACTTAGATGCAGTTATATTATTATACACTTCTTCAGCTTCTTTTATATCTTCTTTTGCTTGATTAATTTCACTACTGATTATTTTATCAGAAGCACCTTTATTAATATCACTTTCTATTGAATTAATAGTTTCATTTAATTCAGATAATTTCAATTTACCTTCATTATAATTAGTTTTAACATTATTTTCAGCATGAGTTCCTAACTGTTCATTTAAAGCCGAATATTTCTGTGATAAATTATTATAATCTGATTTTAACTGAGTTAAATTATCATATGCAGAACCACTATTTACAGTTGTGGAAACAGAATTTGTTACATCTGTCACTATGATATATCCAACTACACCAATAGTTAATAAAATTAAAATTATACCAATTAAAGAAATTGTTAAAGAAGTTGTTTTAAAAAGTCTTAACCTTGATTTTTTCATAAAAAACCTCTCTAATCTAATAATATATTATTCTTAGTTAATTTATCTCTAGTATATTTTTTTATTATTAAAAGTATTAATAATTATTATGTAAAAAAAAGTTGTCTTATAAAAAACACCACTATTAAATATAAAAATAATAACACAAATAAACTAATATCATATGACAACGAGAAGCGAAAATCGAAAAAATTTAACACCATCCTCAACATTAAAACTTGAAGAATTTTTTAGTACTCGTTGTAAGGACGAAGTATTTGCTGTACTTGATATGTTTCCAGAGGAAAAATCTGTTGTAGTAGATTATAATGAATTAGAAATGTTTGACCCTGATTCTGCAGATTTATTAATTGAAAAACCAGATGAAACACTTGAAGCTGCAACAAAATCAATAGTAAATATAGATCCACAACGAAAAAATGCAAAATTAAATGTTAGATTTAAAAATGTGAGAAACAACATTCCATTAAGATTTTTACGTAGTGAATTTATTGGTAAATTCATAGCAGTAGATGGAATTGTTCGTAAAACTGATGAAATTCATCCAAGAATAATGAGTGCTGTTTTTGAATGTAGAAGTTGTATGAGAATGCATGAAGTAGAACAGAAATCAAATATCATACATGAACCAGCAGTATGTCAGGAATGTGGTGGAAGATCATTTAGATTAGTTCAAGATGAATCTAGATATATGGATACACAAACTGTTAAGTTACAAGAACCTCTTGAAAATCTTTCAGGAGGAGATCAGCCAAGACAGATTAACATAATACTAGAAGATGATCTTGTTGATACATTAGCTCCAGGAGATAAAGTTAGAATTACAGGTACTCTTAAAACTCAACGTGATGAAAGAACTAAAAGATTTAATAATTTTATCTATGGAAATTATATTGAACCTCTTGAACAGGAATTTGAAGAGTTACATATTGATGAAGAAGATGAAGAAAAGATTATTGAACTTGCAAAGTCTCCTGATATCTATCAGAAAATCATTGAATCAACAGCACCTTCTATTAGAGGCTATTTTGAAGTTAAGGAAGCTATTGCATTCCAATTATTTGGGGGAACTGCAAAGGTTCTTGAAGATAAAACCCATATTAGGGGAGATATGCATATTCTAATAGTAGGAGATCCTGGTATTGGTAAATCTCAGATATTAAAATATGTTTCAAAATTAGCACCTCGTGGAATATATACGAGTGGTAAAGGTACCAGTGGTGTTGGACTTACTGCTGCAGCTGTACGTGATGATCTTGGAGGTTGGAGTTTAGAAGCAGGTGCACTTGTACTTGGTGATAAGGGTAATGTATGTGTAGACGAACTTGATAAAATGAGAGAAGAAGATAGATCTGCAATACACGAGGCTCTTGAACAGCAAACAATATCCATTGCAAAAGCAGGAATTATGGCAACACTTAACAGTCGTTGTAGTGTACTTGCTGCTGCAAACCCAAAATTTGGTAGATTTGACAGATACAAATCTATTGCTGAACAAATAGATCTACCTTCACCAATTCTTTCACGTTTTGATTTAATATTCATTATTGAAGATAAACCAAATGCTGAACGTGACCATGACCTTGCAGGCCATATATTAAAAATCCATCAGGACAGTACAATCCCCTATGTTATTGAACCAGAACTTATGAGAAAATATATTGCATATGCACGTAAAAGTGTACAACCTACATTAACAAAAGAAGCTGCAGAAGTATTGCAAGACTTCTATGTAACTATGCGTAGTGGTGCAATTGATGAGGAATCCCCAGTACCAATTACTGCTCGTCAATTAGAAGCTCTTGTACGTTTAGCAGAAGCTAGTGCACGTATTAGATTAAGTAATGAAGTATTAAAAGAAGATGCTCAACGTGCAATAAAATTACAAGAAGATTGTATGAAACAAGTGGGATATGATCCTGATACTGGAAAAGTAGATATTGATAAGGTTGAAGGAAGAACATCAAAATCTGAGAGAGATAAGATAAATATTATTATTGATGTTATTAAGGAATTATCTGATGAATATGAGGGAAGTGCTCCTAAAAATATTGTTTATGCTGAACTTGCAGATAAATACAATGTTGGTGAAGAGAAGGTTGATGAGGTAATTAATATGCTCAAAAGTAAGGGTGTTATTTATGAGCCAACATCAGACCATTATAAAGTAGCATAACAAAATTAAATAATACGTATTTATATAATTATATTATACTAATAAAAAAATAATACCATATCTTAAGGATATGTATAATATAATCTGAGTTTTATTTAATCAATATTATAATTTCATTTTAAAAAAAATTAAAGAAGAGGACATATAATGGCAAAAGAAAATGCAGAATTTAAAGAATATGAAAAATTACTAGATCAAGCATATGAACAGTTACCAGATAAAATATTTGAAGCAAAAAGATTTAAAGTACCTAAAGGATACTCTGTTATTCAGGGAAATCGTACAATTATTAAAAACTTTGGTGATGTTTCAAGAACATTAAACAGAGATCCACAACACGTACTTAAATATTTACTAAGAGAATTAGGTACTTCTGGAAATGTTGAAGGAAATAGAGCTATACTTCAAGGTAAATTCACACATTATGTAATAAATGACCGTGTAAAAGAATATGTGGATAACTTTGTAATGTGTCATGAATGTAACAGACCAGATACTGTTATTATACGTGAAGATCGTATTGACATGTTAAAATGTAGTGCTTGTGGAGCAAGAGCACCATTAAAATCATTATAATAGTATTATTCTATTATAATCCTTTTTTTAGATTTATCTCCTCAATATAGAACTTTTTTTTTATTTGAAGAAAATTTTTTCAGTAGAAATAAATAAATTTAGAGTGATTACATGTTTTGTTTACTTTGTAATAGTGAAGAAAAATTATATGATGGATTATGTAAAGAATGTTTTCTTAAGGAATTTGAACTCGTAGAAGTTCCAGAATATGCAACATTCACAGTATGTTCACATTGTGGTGCCACATTAAAACATGATAAATGGGTTCAAACTGGTTACTATGATGATGAAATTATTAATGATGCAATACAAAAAGATATTGAAATAAATCCTAAACTACTAAATCCAGTGATAGAAACGCAAATAACAAATAATAGAGGTACTGTATATGATTGTATATTACATGTATCTGGAAATATCATAGGTGAGCCAATAGAAAAGAAATACCCAATAGAAGTAAAGGTTGAAAAGGGTGTTTGTTCTGATTGTAGTAAGTTTTATTCTGGATATTATGAGGCAGTGATACAACTACGTGCTGATGATAGAAAATTAGAAGAATCTGAAATAGAGGAAGCTGATCTTTTCATTTCAAATGAAATACAAAGAATTTCTAAGACTAATAAATTAGCCTATGTGACAGAACGTATAGTTCTAAAGGAAGGTATTGATTATGAGGTAGGCTCTTATAATGCAGCTCATAAAATTGCAATAAATATGCAAAAACAGTTTGGTGGACATATAACAGAGTCACGTAAAATTGTAGGTCATGATAAATCAAAGAGTAAGGATTTGTATCGTTCTTGGCTTTCTGTTAGATTACCATCATTTCATAGAAATGACTTTATTGAATATGATAATAAGATTTTAGAAATTAAAAAGATTGGAAGTCATAAATTTGTTGGTAGGAATATTCACACATATGAGGATGAATCTATTAGTTGGAAAGAATATGATAAAATAAAGAAAATTGCCACACCAAACGATATAAGACAAACCACAATTACAAACATCACACCAACAGATATTCAAGTTCTTGACCCTGATAATTATGATACAGTTGACTTGAAAAAACATGAATCAATGGAAAGATTCAATATTGGTGAAGAAATTAATGTTATAAAAATAAAAGATAGAACATACATATTAATATAATATATATTTACTAAGAGTTGGAGGAACATAAATGGATATAGATGCATCTGTTGAAAATATTTCAAAAGACACAGCAGAAATTATAGAAGTTGAAGAATTAAAAGAATTATTAAAAAAAGATGAAAAAAGAGCATATGTGGGATTTGAACCATCAGGTAAAGTTCATCTAGGTCATGCATTAACAATTAAGAAAATGAAAACATTACAAGATGCTGGTTTTAAAATCACCATATTTATTGCTAACCTACATGCTTATCTTAATAATAAAGGTACATTAGATGAATTAAATGAAGTTGCAAAATACAATATTAAATGTTTTAAAGCATTAGGTTTAAGTGAAGATACTAATTTTATTCTTGGTTCAGATCGTATGACACCAGAATATATTACAGAAGTATTTAAAGCTGCTAAACTCACTACAATTCAAAGAGCACAACGTAGTATGGCACTTGTTTCAAGAAATGAAACACATGATGTTGCTCAGACACTTTATCCAATTATGCAAGCATTAGATATTCATGATTTAGATGCAGATATTGCTGTTGGTGGAATGGAACAGAGAAAAATTCACATGTTAGCAAGAGAAATACTTCCAAGATTAGGATATCGTCCTCCTGTATGTATTCATATACCATTGATTCATGGAACTGATGGATCTGATAAAATGTCAAGTAGTAAAGGTAACTTCATTGCAATAGATGATACTCCTAAAGAAATTAAAAATAAGATAAATAAAAGTTTCTGTCCAATAGGTGTTTCTGAGGACAATCCTGTTATGGAAATTGCTCATTATTACATATTTGATACTCATGAAAAAATTTTAATTGAAAGACCTGAAAAATTTGGTGGAAATCTTGAATTAACAGAAGAAGAATTGATTCAAACATATGAAAATGAAGATTTACATCCAATGGACTTGAAAAATACTGTAAGCAAATATTTAATTGAAAGATTAGCTCCTGCTCGTGAATATATGGAAAATAACTAAAAATAGGTGGATGTTATTTATGTGTGCTAAACATACAATGAGGGTATTGTCTGGTATGCAACCAAGACAAGTTGATGAAATGATTTCAAAGTATCATTTAAATATGTTACAAACAAGGGAAGGTCTTCTATTATTTGAAGGTGAACTTGAGGATTTAAGAGAAGCAGCAAAACATGTTGTGGATGTTACACTTCCTCCTGGACCAAATGTAAGTGAAATTAAGGAAACTGTGAATAAATTTAATATTCAACTTAAACAATCAGATGAAGGTCCTCAGTTCCATGGAACATTATATGATATAAACGATGCTATTAATTATCTTGTAGATATTATGAAGGAACGTTTAAATATGTAAAGGAGAATTACTCCTTTTTTCTTTTTATTAAAAAAAAATATCATAATTTTAAATATTTTATGATTTGATTACGGATTTCATCTTGAACTACATCTTCTGTAGGTGTTGCATCTATTTTTACAATATTTTTCTCAGTTTTTACTAATTTTAAATAGTTCTCCCTTGTTTTTTCAAGAAATTCCTTGTTTTCAAACGTATCTATTTTATCACAACGTTTTAAAGCTTCATCTTCATCAATATCTAATATTATTGTTAAATCTGGTCGTGGTGTATGTTTGTTTATCTTATAAATCCATTCAGGTTCTATTGTTGTGGAATTTTGGTAGGTTATACTGGAGTAGAATGATCTGTCACTTATTAATATTTTTTGTTGATTATTTTTTACTTGATTTATCTCATCTTTTAGAGTTAATCTATCGGCTGCAAATAGTAGTGCTAACATTTGTTGATTTGTATCAGATGTTGCTTCTGGTTTTAATAGTTCTTCCCGTATTATTTTACCTATATCTGAATCTGTTGGTTCTACTATTGTTTTTACACTAAATCCACGTTTTTCTAACCATTCTTTTAGTTTTTCTGTTTGTGTTGTTTTTCCTACTCCATCTATTCCTTCTAATACTATGTACATATATTTTCTCCAAAGAATTTTATTATATCAATATGTTTATTTTTTCATCTTAATTTATTTTATATAATTAAATAAAAAGATAATAAAGTAAAGATGTTTTTTGGGAGGAGATTATTTTTGAATAATGAATGTAAAATACTTGCACCTGTAGGTTCTATGAAGACTTTATCTGCAGCTGTATTTAGTGGTGCTGATTATGTGTATTTATCTGGAAATAAGTATGGTGCCAGATATTTTGCTGATAATTTTAATTATGATGAATTAAAGGAGGCTATTAACTTTTGTCATGAATATAATGTTAAGGTTTTTGTTACTGTTAATATATCTATTTGTGAGAGTGAAATTGTTGATGTTGTTGATTATGTTTTCTATTTATATTCTCATGGTGTGGATGCTGTTATTATTCAGGATATTGGTCTTGGATGTATCATCAATAATTTGATGCCTAATTTAGAGTTACATGCTTCCACACAAATGACTATCTATGATTATTCTTTTGTTAAATGGTTATGTGAAAATGGTTATAGTAATGTTAATCTCTCAAGAGAAGTTCCAATAGATAGAATTAAAAATATTACTACTAATATTCACAGATTTAATCATGATATGAACGTTGAAGTATTTGGTCATGGAGCTTTATGTTATTGTTATTCTGGCCAGTGTCTAATGTCATCATTTTTAGGTGGTAGAAGTGGTAATAGAGGTTTATGTGCCCAACCTTGTAGAATGAGATATACTTTAGAGGATGAATATGGTAGTAAACTTACAAGTAGTACTTATCTTTTAAGTACTAAGGATTTATGTACATATAATAATATTGAGGAAATAGTTGATGCTGGTGTTAATTCCATTAAGATTGAAGGTAGAATGAAACCTGTAGAATATGTTTCAAGTAGTGTTTATGTATATAGATGTGCTATTGATGGTGATATTAATAGAGATAATTATTTATTATTAAATCTTGCATTTAATAGGGGTTTAACTAGTGGATATATTATGAATAATGAAAGTTCTAATGTTGTTGGTAGAGAACGTTCTGGAAGTCAGGGTTATCCTATTGGTAGAGTTATTAAAGTTGATGAGAATAGTGTTACTATTAAGTTTGGTAATAAACGTTTTCCTACAAAGATTGTTAATGGTGATGGTCTTAAATTTGAGTATGATGGTGAAAGTTGTGGAATGTATGTTAGTAGAATTTTTTCACAATCAAAAAATAAGATTAAAATATTGCTAAGAAAGAACATTCCAGTAAAAGAAGATTCTATGGTCTATATCACATATTCAAAATATCTTAATAAAACAACCAAACAAATTATAAATCAAAAAAACATTCATAAAACAACACTTAATCTTAATGTTTCTATTAATAATGAGGGCAAACTTGTAATAAAATGTATGAGTGATCATTACAAAAAAACACTTACATTTACAAGTAAAGATAAATTTGAAAAAGCAATAAACAAACCCCTAACAAAGGATGTTATCAATAAACAACTAGCAAAAACAGGAAATACAAACTACAAAATTGGAAAAATAAGTTATGAAAATTTCCAAGAAGATCTCTTCATGCCAACATCCACCTTAAACAACATAAGAAGACAATTAATAGAGTATGTTGATAAAACAATAATGAATTCATACATACCAACAAAAAATGAAATTAAAGAAGTAAAAAACAACATTGAAATATTTAAAAATAATCATTATAAAAAACATGAAACTAAAACAAGTAATACCCAATGGAACATCTATATAAGTTCCATAGAACAGGCATTAATTATTAAAGATTATGATTTTATAGAATATGTTTACTATGATGCAAATTATAATTATGAGACTATAGATGAATATTTAGAAAATATATATGATGATTTAGTAAAGTTAAATAAAACTCTTTCAAATAAAAAAATTGTATGGATACTACCACAACTACTACTTGATAAAGACTTACCATCTGTTAGTGAAATTCTATTAAAACTTCAACTTGAAGATATTGATATTATAGTTCAAAGTGATAACATTGGTGTATGTGATGCTTTAGATGTAGATTGTTATGGAAGTAATTTAAATATATATAACAACTATTCAATTGAAAAACTAGCTAAAACACCAGGATTTAAAAGATTAGCCATATCTAATGAACTCGCATTCAATGATATTAAACAATTAAGAAATACATCATGTCAACTTGAATATATGGTATTTGGTTATATTCAATTAATGCTAAGTAAGGATGATTTTAACACACTGATTTGTGATGATAATATAAGTAACTTCTACCTAGTTGATAAAAGAAACAATAGATTTAAATTAAAACTTGACTGTTATAAACAAAGTCATATATTTGACTATAGAATACTTGATTTATCTAGACAAATAAATAAAATAAAAAATAATACACAAATAGATTTCCTAAGTATTGATTCTAGATTATTCAACCTAGATGATACAAAAACAATACTCCACCACTTCAATAACATAAACAACAATAAATCATCCACATTAACATTGAATGTAAATAATAATTTCTATGAAGCAAACTTTGAAAAAGGAGTATATAAAAAATAATATAGAAGAAAACTTTTTTTCTTCTTTTTAGATGATTCCAATCATATTAAGACCAATATAGCCTACAATAATTATATGGAATATTTTTAGAATTCTAGCATCTATTCTTACTGATAAATCAGCAGCATATTTTACAACAAATGTACTTGTTATTGTTAAGAATATAAATTGTAAAATATTCACATAACCTATAGAAAACTGTGGAAGATTTGAAACATTTAATCCAAGAATGATATATGCTATAAGTCCTCCAAGTGTTGTTGCAATTATTGAAGCTGATGATGTTCCAATTGCCTTATGTGTTGGATACTTTAGTAGTATTGTAAGGGCTGGAATCATAATTACTCCACCACCAACTCCTAGTAATCCACATAACAATCCAGCAGCAAAACCTAATAATGAATGACCTAATTTACTTTTACTTATATTCTCATCATTATCAGGATATTTTATTAGAATCATGTTAAGTACTGCCACTATACAAAGAACTCCAAAGAGAAAACTAAGTAATGTAACATCGATATGTGTAGATATGAATGCTCCACATATTGCTCCAATAAATCCTAGAATCATCATCTGTTTAAGAAATCTATCTTCAACATTACCATTTCTATAATGTTCACGTGTTCCCCTAATCATTGTAACAAAGATTACTGCAAGACTTGTTGCAAAGGACATGGGAAGAGCAATACTTGGATTAACACCTATTGATTGAAGTAAATAATATTGTATTGGTGAAAGAATTATTCCACCACCAACTCCAAGTAGTCCTGCCATTAATCCTCCAAAACAACCACCAATTAATAATAAAACTATGTATATTATAAAATCCATAATAGCCTCCACAATATTTAAAAAAAATAATATGATTTTTTTAATATAAGATTATTTAAAATAATATGAAAAATACATTATTAATATAAAATATTATGTTGAAAAAGATATTTAAGTAATTATAATAAAATGAATTCTATTTCACTAATTAAATTATTATTAACAACATCTGGAAGTGTTAGATATATTTGAAATTGAACAAATAAAAGGTGTGGGAAGTAAGCTTATAGATAAGATAATTCAAAGCTATGGTTCATATGATGTATTTGTTAATTCAGTACTGGAATATGATATTGATAAGTTAATGAATATTCAGGGATTAAGTCAAAAAAAAGCTCTGGAAATTATTAGATTTATACATGGAATTAATGAAGATAATTTTATAAAAACACAACAGGCACAGAAAATCTATGAAGATATCATCAATAAAATTCTTGAATTTACAAGTACAGATTATGCAAGAAATAGGGTGTTACTTCTAAATCCCACAACTGACTATGATGAAATTAAAAGAACCAGTCAATTAATAGAAAAAACACTGGACGATACTGCTAATTTAGACTATAATTACATAAGATTACTATATGAAAATATAAAACCATTGAATAACGATGTAAAACCAAAATTTAATGATGAATATGCAATATTATGTGAAGATTATAATGATTATCTATCCCTAATAAAAAGGGGAATAAACAAGTACTGTAACATATACCCCTTAGAGGATCATGTGAGTCTAGATGACTTTGAATTTGTAATATATTTATATAATGAATATAATGTAGATCCTGGTGAATCTGCAAATGTTGTATCTATAAGTAATGATAGTCCAGACTATGAAATTCAGCCAAATATCATACTTGAATACTATAGAAAAAATAGATCAACACTAGAGTATGTCTACCAATTAAGAGAATATCTTGGACTTGAAAGTTGTATAGATGAAGTTTTAGTAGCACTTGATAGTATATCATTAGAAAAGAAAAATAAAAAAGCAATTATAGATGTTGTGGAAGAGATTAAAGATGAAGCTAACGATACAATAAATCAACAAATAAAGGAAATAGCACTTGAAGGTGATGAAGTACTACAACTATTAAATAATGAAGGAAATCTTCCATCAAAAATAATGAGTATATTCAATGAAGTACTAGATGAAGCAAAAGAAGAAATAACAAATAAAACTGGATTAATATTCGATCCATTCATAATTAAATACCCCTTAGAATTAGATTATGATGAAATAAAAAGAATACAAGAAAATACACTTGCAAATATTCATTTAAAGGAATATGAACAAGAAATTAATGCATGTGTTATACTAGAAAAATATAGAAAAGAAATAGAAATAGAAACAGAAGAACTTATACATTATGATTATCAATTTACACTAGCAAGTTTTACAAAGTTCTACAATCTAACAATACCTCAAATTAAAGATGAATATTATCTTGAAGATAGTCTTGAATTAAGATTAAAACAACAGGAAAAAATAGAAAATAAAGAAATTCAACCTATAAATTACAATTTAGATAATGAAAATAATATCATACTTTTAACAGGAGCAAATAGTGGTGGAAAAACAACACTACTTGAAATGTTAGCGCAACATACTATTATGGCACATATGGGTCTTGGAGTATGTTCTAAAAAGGCCATAATACCACAAACAAACGAGGTATATTACTTTACAAAGAAACAGTCACTGAATGCTGGAGCATTTGAAACATTTTTAACTTCATTCATACCTGTAGCTGTAGGTAATAAAAAGAAATTAATATTAATTGATGAACTTGAATCAATAACAGAACTAGAAGCAGCAGTGAAAATAATCATAGGATTTATTGAACATATACAAGATGATGAATCATATGCTGTGATAGTAACACATATGGCACCAGAAATACTTAAAAGAACTGAAAATATACATATTAGAACAGATGGTATAGAAGCAAAGGGACTTGACAGTGATTATAACTTAATAGTAGATAGAAGTCCAAAAATAAATTATTTAGCAAATAGTACTCCAGAATTAATACTTAAAAAAATATATGAAAAATCAGAAGAACCTATAAAAAGTGTTTATAAAGATATACTAGATAAATTCTAGATAACCTCCCATACAAAACCTTTTTTTTAATTAAAATATTGCCTGTTTACTAACTCTCCAGATCACAGGTAGATTACCAACATCCCTCCCCGAGTAACCCTCGTACCAGGCAGTCATATTTTATACTAAAAATATCCATTACAGATTAGGTTTAGTTATTAAACCCAATAGTACTTATCCAGAAACTGGAAATGACATAATAATTTATATCAATCATAGTATTTTTAGTTTTATCATGAAAATAAATTAAAAATTGTATAAAAATTAATGAAAATAATATAAAAAATATGAAAAATAAAACTCGAAAAAAAAGAATATGAAATAAACAAAGTACACTAAATAAAACCATAATTTAAACAATGATTAAAATAAGTAATTTAGAATATATTACGATATATAAAAGACTGGAGTGATTTTTACAACAATAACTTAAAAATATTCATGAAATTTACTAAAATTTATAGATAAAATAATCACCAAGTAAATAATTTAAAATAAGTCCAATTAAATAAATAGTATAACCTTATAATGAATTTAAAAAAGGTAGAAAATTAAATAAAATAATAAAAAAAGGTATTATAAAAAATGAATAAGAATATTATAAAAAAATAAAAACAATAAAACATAAACTAAATAAAATAATATCTAAAAGAATACTAATTCTATTAATAGAATAAACTCAGAATTATACTTGATTTAAATATAAAATAAAATAAAGCTAATTTCTAATCAATACTTCCTACCTTAATATACAAATAAATAATTAAGTATAATAATAGAAAATTACAATGAAACCAAAAAAATACAATAATTTAATAGAAAATAAGATTTCCATAATAGATTAAAATAATTATAAAAATAGAATTTTAAAACAGAAAAAAATAATTAATAATAGTATGCCGTGGGCCGGACTTGAACCAGCGACATCCAGATCTTCAGTCTGGCGTTCTCCCAACTGAACTACCACGGCATTTTTAAAAGTCATGAAATTCAAAATTAAAAATAAGTTCTAAAAATAATTTTAAAGGCCGGCAACTTTCTGAAATTCCCATAGACTTACCATCTATAGTACCAAACAAAACGTGGATAGACTTTATTACTGAGATCGAGACGAGTTCAGATGTGACCCTATCGCTATGGTCGCCGTACCA
>NZ_MAIF01000166.1:0-5999 GCF_001729395.1 Methanosphaera sp. A6
TTGTAGCTACTAGCTGAACTTTATTTCCATATGATATTACCTTGTCAGATAATACCATGTTACTGTTTTTCTTAGTTACTGTTAATGTTCCTGTTGCTGATGAATTTTTAAATACATGGGTTCCAGAATATATTGCTGTAATTGTGTATTTTTTTGGTGTTAAATTAATTGGATTATATGTACAATGTGCTTTTCCATTAGTTATTTTTGATGTTGCAATTGGTGAATTATTGATTTTAAAGGTTACATTACCTTCTGTTACATATTCATTTGTTTTATTGTTAACTACTGTTGCTGTTAATTGTACTTTTGTATTATATGTTGTTATTTTATTAGTTACTGACATTCTTGTTGGTATAGTACCTTTTAATGATTTATTTGTACTTGATAAGTCTTGTGCTGTTTTTATGGATTTTTGTGTGACCTCTTTTTGTGTGGTTGAGTGTGTAACTTCATTTGTTTTTGCATGAATTGTATATGTATTTTCACTAACTTCTGTATTTTCTGCTACAGTTTTAGTGGAAACTGTTTTAGACATATCTGCAGTACTGGTTGATACTGTTGGAGTATCAGTTATACTGTGTGTAGTATTTTCTGCAGATACTGCTGATATACCTAATAATATCATAGACATTAAGACTATGATAAATAGTTTTTTAATTTTAACAACTCCTAATTAAATTATTTAATAAAATTCTATTATAATAAATTAATTCTTCTAAAAACCTTACTTATTAAAAGTAGGTTTATGTTATATTACTTGGTGTTATTATTTAAAACTATAGCTTTTTTAATAAAAAAATATGAAAAAGTAATAATTATTCTCTTTTAAATTAGGAATTTAAATTAAGAAAATCTATTAACAATAGCTTTCATATACAATTTAAAGATTTGATAACCATAGACTGGTAAATGAAGATAATAATGTTTTTTATGCTTTTTAATAAACTGCAAGTTTGTTTTAATATGATTATATTCTGTATGAAATGTAGAATGCTTATGTCTTGACATTCCAACCTTATGCCATACGATAGAATTCATTACAGTCACTACCTTATAACCCTTATTTTTAACAGTGACTGCTAAATCAACATCTTCACAACCAAAAAAGAAGCTAGTATCAAGATAATTCTCTGGAATTAACGAACTTTTAATAAGTAATCCTGCACCTGAAACCCAGTCACATTCAACAACATTACCTGAAATATCATAGTTTTCCTCATCCATTATACTATGATGTCCAGGATATTCATCTAAATCCACAACACTTCCAATACACCATATTTTATCATGCACTCCTTCATAATCATAATAATAAAATTTTGGACCTATAATACCTATTTTATCATCATTTAATGCTACATCAACCATATTATCTAAAAAGTTAGCATCTACAATAGTATCATTATTTAATAATAATACATACTCTGGATTATCATGTTTTAAGGTATAATCAATGGCTATGTTGTTTCCCCTTGCAAAACCATAATTTTCATAATTTTCTATAAGTAATAATTTCTTTTTTTCTATTGTTGAAGTGTTATCTACTTGTTTATTCAAATTATCTTCCATTATATGTGTTAATTGAATGGGTTTATTATTTTGATATTTTGTAAATTCAGTTTCAATTCTAATATTTCCCTTTGCATATTCAGTTATTTTTTCTATAGATTCATTTGTTGAATGATTATCAACAACAATCACATTATAGTTAGGATAGTTTATTTGATATAATGATTCTAATGCTTCTAATGTATCATCATACCCATTCCAATTTAATAATATTATTGATACTAATGGTTTTGTCATTTTAATCATCTTGATTATCCAAAATTCTATATATATGATTTAATAATCTGTTACCTGCATGTTCTAATGTCCAATAGGATTGTATGGTTTTAATTCCATTGTATGAAAATTTATTCCATAGTTCCTTGTTATTTGATAGGGTAATTATTGCCTTTGCAAATGATTTTTCATCTCTTTGAGTTAAAAGTCCTGTTTTATTATGTTGTACTGTTTCTTTAACTCCTCCCTCTTTAACTCCAACAACAGGTGTTCCACAAGCCATTGCTTCTAATGGAACATATCCAAAAGGTTCTAAGTATGGTGCATATACAACTAATTTAGCTGTATTATATAGTTTAATTAATTCAACATCTGAAATCATTGAATGAATATCTAGTTTTACATTCTTCCTATTGGCTAATGTTTTAAGATAGTTTACCCATCCTTCATCACTACTGTTACCTACTAGAACTAGTTTAGGTCTTTGATTTTCTGGTATATGTGCTATTGCTTTAATTAGAAAATCATAACCCTTTGGTGGTATACATGTACCAACAGATAGTACGAAGTTTTCTCTTTCAAGATTATATGGTTTAAACATACTAGTATCCACACCAATATATGACACATATGCATTTTTACCATATTGTCTTAGAATATTTTCATGACTAAAATATGAGTTTGCAAGAAGATTTGTTGAGTACTGTGCAAATTCAAGATCCCTTTCATAATCCCTTGTTTCAACATAATTAACAAAATATTGTGCAAATGGCTTAATTAATCTATTATTAAATATGCTTGACTTTTTCTTTTGATTATTTACTATTTTTAGTATTTTATCAGTTCTAATTGGCTGTTGACAGTAGTATAGATTAGGTTTTGTTAAATATTTAAAGATTATGGGAGTCATTGTAAATT
Source organism: Methanosphaera sp. A6 (assembly GCF_001729395.1). NCBI lineage: Archaea > Methanobacteriati > Methanobacteriota > Methanobacteria > Methanobacteriales > Methanobacteriaceae > Methanosphaera > Methanosphaera sp. A6. The sequence goes on from NZ_MAIF01000166.1 coordinate 2,707, forward strand.
GATCCTGTTCACAGTAGATTATATCATAATCTGATGAATTTAAATCTACAGCTATTTTTTTTTCAGTATTGAAAACGTTGTTTAGAGATACTTTCTTAATAATAGCTGGCACATAACTGAATATTGAATAAATTTTCTCTCTGAAAAAACTAGGTTTTACATCGTATTTAATTACATTATTAGCTATTGGTTCTAATGGTAAATATTCCTCATTAGCTGTTTCTGGTATGAACACATCTACAATATGTCCATGCTTTGTTAAATAATCAATATATGTATATAATGATCTCTTAGCTCCTCCAGAAGGCAGGTTATGAAAAACTGCTATCTTTAATTGTTTAGTCATTTTATCCCCTTTTATTCCCTATCATTAATCTTCTAAAAAAATTACTAATTAATATTTATATTTGTTTTTTTATATATTATTTAAATTAACTAGATGTAGTTAAATAAAAAAATTATATAGATATTTTATAGAAAAAATAGGTCTTTTATAAAAAATGAAAATTTAAAAAAAAGTAAAATGAAAGGATCTTTAAATCTTACATCTTAGTTATGCTATATATATAAGTTTCAATGTTGTACCATCTAATCTTACATTAATAGTTGTGTATACTTTTCCAGGAATTATATACTGATAATATCCCTTATAATTTAGTTCTACTGTTTTTGTTTGTGGTGTTTTATTATTGAAGATTGTGATGTTTCTTGGAGGTATTACATGAGTTGTACTACGTAGTGTACCATTATCATTATAGAAGTATGTATCTGCATATACTGTGTAAATTGTAACATTTGATATTGGATTATATCTACAGTTATAAATATGCCCACTAAATACTATTGGACAGTCATCATTAACATTATAATTATTTTTCTTAATCATACTTATGTTATTATAACCCCACCAATTATATTCTCCTTTAACTTGCGTAGTTGAATACATGTTATTTCCATTGTTATTTCCTGCTTTATTATTATATAATGAAGAACCTACTATTTGACAGGTTTTATTTACAAATATTGCTCCTCCAGCAAATCCTGCAGTATTATCTAAAAATACAGAGTCTAAGATTCTAAGATCATCATTAGCAAATATTGCTCCTCCACGACCCCATTTTCCAGGAGCTTTATTCTTAATAAATTCTGAGTTTGCTACAACAAGGTAATTATCCATATGATTATATAATGCTCCACCATATTGTGCAAGATTTCCATTACAATATGTGCTTCTAACAGAGATGATATTTTCTTTTCCAAATATTGATATAGCACCACCATATGATTTACCACCACCAGCGAGAGTGTTATTTTTAAAGGAACATGCTTCAATATATGCTTGACTTCTAATTGATTCCATGTAGAATGCTCCACCTCTTGAACTTGCGTACTTTGCAACGTTGTTGTTAAATTGAGTATTTTTAAGAGTCCAAGTTAGATATGTTGATTCTGAACTTATAGCTCCACCATAACTTGCCAAGTTGTTGTTAAATCTTGAATTTGTTATGTTATATACTGACATGAATCCTCTTCCACAGATTGCTCCACCATATGTTATAATTTTATTATTTGTTGCTTTATTTGAAGTGAATATTGTGTTGTTTATTGAGATTATATCACTTGCACCTATGTTATAGAATGCTCCACCATATTTATCTGCTTTATTTGATGTGAATGTTGTGTTGTCAATTAATAAATCTGCAAAACATGATATTGCTCCACCTGTTTCTCTAGCATGATTATTATAAAAGAGGGTTGAGAATATTGATGCGTTAGTTCCACTGTTTATACTAATAGCACCACCATTTAGAGCATAGTTATATCTGAATGTGGATTTTTTAACTGTTAAAAATCCATTACCAATCATTATTGCTCCACCATATCCTAATTTTGATTCATATTCTGCTCTATTAGATGTGAATGATGATGAATTTATAATCAAGGTCCCATTATTTGCATTGTATATTGCTCCTGCACAACCTGCAGTATTTTGTCCAAATGAAGAGTTACTTACAACTAAACTAGTATTTCCTCCAGAATATATTGCACCACCTGTACCTAAGGTATCAGACATGGAGTGTTCTGTTTGAACTGTATTATTTACAAATAAACAGTTTATTATATCTACCACATTACTTCTATCAGAAAAACATAGTGCTCCTCCACGTACAGTTGCTATATTATTTTTAAATGTTGAATCTTTAATATAAACTCTGTTATTACTAGACAATACTCCTATTGCACCACCTTGACTTCCCTTATTATTCATACAAGATATGTTATTTACATACAATGTTGTTGATGGTGAATTAATCTTAATTACTGCACCATATGTGGTAGTATTACCATTTTTTACTGTTAATTTACTGATATTAAAAGTTATTTTTGTTTTATTTAATTCAAATAAACGTGCATTTTCTAGTTTTATAAGAGTATTTGGTTTGCTTTGTCCTGTAATATTAATATTTTTCGTAATTGATATTGTTTGATTAACTCTGTACTGTCCATTATATATGTATATTGAATTAACATCAGAATGAGTCATTGCATAGTCACATGCATAGTTTAATGTTCTAAATGGAGCTTTTTGTGAACCATTATTTTTATCTGAACCAGAATTACTTATATATATAGTTCTATTTGGTTTAATAGTGGCTTGTTTTGTAGTAGTTTTTGTTACAGTGTTATTTTTTACAGTAGTTTTAGGTGTTGTTTTTGTTATATTTGTTTTAGTAGAAGTTTCTTGTTTTATACTTTTTGTAATAGGTTTTGTTATAGTGTTATTTTTTAAAGACACTTCTTTATTCATATTTACTGAAGATTTTTTTAGAGATTTTGTCTCTAATACATGATTTGTGCCAGCACCCTCTGTTGTTATTTGTATGTTTGTATTATCTGTAGTGTTGGTCTCTGATGCACAGACAGTTGATACTAACATAAATAAACAGACAAGTAGTAATAAAATCATGCTTATCTTTTTAATTTTAATAAGGTTTTCCTCCAAATTCTTTATTAAATGTGAATATTATATTAATATGAATTCTTTTTTATTATATTAAACAGATTTTCTGTTATTATTATTATGTTATTCAAACTATATTTTAGATTAGATAAAGAAATAAGGACTAATTCAAGTTTTATTAATATATTTAAAAAAAGATTTGTAAAAAGAGAGTGTTATTATCTAGATTTAAATTACTTATTTTGTTTTAGTAATCCATCTTTTAATCCATTTATAATAACTTTAGAATATTTGGGATTTTTATAAATATTCATAAAGAATTCTTTAAGTG
>NZ_MAIF01000167.1:0-9414 GCF_001729395.1 Methanosphaera sp. A6
AAAAGTTCTATGGTATTTTATAATCCTCAAAATACCATAGAACTTTTTTTTAAATTTAAAAAAAACCAAAATTATATAAAGAATATAATACTAATTACTATTAGTGTATTCTTATTCAATATTTTTGAACTAAATTAATGATTTTTTTAAGAATTGTTGAATACACTAACAAAAAAAAGAGAGTAATATGTGATGAAAATTAAGACCTTTTCATTATGTATGATATTCTTAGTTCTCTTAGTATGTACAACAGTGCCAGCAAGTGAATCTACAGATATACCAGTACATCAGAGTTCAATTTCAACATATGAAATTCATGAATTAACAAGTAACATGTCAACAAGTAACATATCAACAAGTAACATATCCAGTTCATCCAGTATTAAAACAGTAAAAGAGAGTTCACAACAAACAAGTGTAAAGATAACAACAAATAAAAAATCAGATACAAATCAAGTAACTACTAGTAATAATGTGGCAAAAAAAACTACTTCTTCAAAAGCAAGTACTACCCAAAGTAGTACAAAAGCAAGTAGTAAAGCAAAAGCAAGTACTACTAAAAATAATTCAGTACAAGAAGTTAGTTTAAACACTACACAACCATCAATAAAAGAGGCAGAAACAATAAAGCAGTTATCTGCAACAAAAAATATGTCCTCACTAAAACAATTAACATCATTAAAGCAAGCTCAAAACAAGTATAACTTAGAAGGTAAAGTAACTTGTGTTTACAATAAATCTTCTGATAGTTATGTTGGTGATGAAGAGGATGCTTTAGGTGTTGGAGGTGCTGTGATAACAGTAACTAATAAAAGTAAAGTTATTGCAAAGGTTACATCAGACTCTAATGGAAACTATGTTATAAAAAACTTAGCTCCAGGACTTTATACAGTTAAATTTAAGTATGGAACCTATGCAGTAGGTGAAGAGGATATACGTATAATTAACACCACAGAACGGTTTAATTATGTGTTTATACCTGATCTTGCTATTATCACATACTCTGGAAGTACTAATGATGGTCAAAGAAATAAATTTGACGCATTAAGAAAACTTAGTGATAGATTTTATTTCCTAGAAAGCTATAATCTAAATAGTTCATACGATGTATCTCATCAATGGATGTTAGATTATGCAAACTTTATTCTAGTAGATATGTATAGTAAAGGACAGGGATTTGGAGTAGATATAGATGCTATTAAAAATTCACCTGCTTCACAACACAACAGAGTTGCATATACTTTTGGTATATTTGATCAAATGTTATTACAAGAACTAGGTTGGGGATTCCTTGGAGTTAATCCTGTTGAATCCATAGAAAATACCTATGTTGGATCATATTGGCAAGCTGAAGCTATAAAAGATGCTACAGTAGTTAATACCAATATGAAAAACTTGTATCATTATATATTATATTTACTTGGAGAAAGTGACTACAACCCAACTAGAACAGATAGTGGAACACCTGTTTTAGCTGGACCACAATGGGGTGTTTATTACCCAGGATATAAAATGTCTGTTCCTACTCCAAGCAATAAATTGATAAATAAATGGATACAACAAGCACCAGGTTATAACAATGATGGAGCTGGAAGTCTAAATTGGATGACAGAATATTATAATCCATGGATTCTAGAAAATCAGAAACCTGTGAATGTATTCAGAAAATTTGAGAATTGGTACAATAAACATGTAAATATTAAAGGATCATTTGTTGTTATAATAAGTTATTATCAGACAACAACAGAAGTTGAAGCTTTAATTAAAGAATTTGAAAGACAAGGAAGAGCAGCATTTTGTTTATATCAATATGCTACCACACATCCTACTATGACCGAACTATTAGAAACAGCAGTTACTGATAGAAAAGGTTTCTCAAGAGGAATTGTTGCTGGAAGTTCTTTATATTCATGGTCAACTTCATATACTCAAATGGGAACAAATACAACTATAAATGCATATAAAAACATGAATATTACAATTTTGAATGCTTTAAGTGGAATAAGTGAATACAGTTATCATAGTCAATATGGTCCTCAAAATGAATGGACATATAAGGTAACAATATCCCAATTTGAAGGAATAATAGGTGCCCTACCTATTTCATACATTTCAAATACAACTAAATCAACTGTTATGATTGACAGTGGTGTTAAAAAACACGTTGAATTAGTTAATGGTTGGGCTAAACTTAAAGAAACTCAAAATTCCAAGAAGAAAATAGCTATTGTACTATATGACTATCCACCAGGTAAAGCTAATATTGGTGCATCTTATTTAGATGTATTTACCAGTACACATGATTTACTTGAACAATTAGCCGATGCTGGTTATGATATTGGAATGAAGAAAAGTGAAATTCCTACAACAGAGGAGTTAACTACAATGATTTTCAATATTGGTAACAAAGGTAATTGGGCTTCAGGATATCTTAAATCATATGTAAAAGATAACTATGATGAACTTGTCAAAAATCATCAGCTAATCAGTAAATCTGAATTCCAATTAATGTTCAATCAATTACCTACAAATTTACAACAACAACTTGTAAACTCATGGGGTAAAGGATTAGGTAATGGATCTATGATCTATAATAACAGTTACCTAGTAATTCCTGGATTGTACTTTGGAAATGTGTTTATTACTGTTCAACCTGCAAGGGGTTGGGAATCAGTAACAGACTATCATAGTCCTGATTTAGCACCACCACAACAATATGTGGCATTTTACAAGTATCTTACTAGTTATTATCTGGGAAAAGAAAATAACAGTGTGGATGCAATGATAAGTATGGGAACACACGGAACACTTGAATGGTTACCTGGACGTACTTTAGGACTCCAAGAATCAGATTGGCCATTCCAATTAATCAAAACACCGATTATTTACCCATATATTGTATCTAACCCTGGGGAAGGTATGACTGCTAAAGAAAGAAGTTTTGCACAGGTAATTACACACATGACACCTGTAACTACTGCATCAACACTTTATGGTGAATATTCTAAATTAAGTGAAGCTATATCAGATTACACAGCTAATAAAAAATTAGGTGATGCAAGCAATATGGCTTACTATAAAGAATTAATATTAAACCTTACAAGTGTAAATAGTTCATTTTCAGCACCAACATTTACAAAGATGAGCCAATACATTGATGAATATAACTATGCAGTTTCAGTAAATGATACTGCATTAATAAATGAAAAAAGAGCAGCTATACTTAGCTTATCTGCATCATTAAATAAACCAATGGAAAACTACTTCAATCATACATCTGCAAAAAATATGACTTTTGATGAGTATATAAAAAGAATGTATGAATATGTAAATAGTGATGAAGCTTTCGATGCATGGCTAGAAACTATACATGCTGTTATTGAAGGATTAAGTTCTGATACAATAACATATGGTGTTCATAAAATTGGTTATGTATGGAACAGTACTGAAATGATCGATGGAATAAGTGTTATTGGTGCTTCAAGAACCAATATCATGCAAAACATCATGAATCTTTACTTTAATATCAATGGAAGTTATTATGAAAAAGTACAAGACCGTGACTTCAAACCTTATCAAACAGCAATTGAAGCAACACTTAACAACATTGTAACAAGCTTAGTATTAGATACCACACTTGAAAATGTTGAAAAAATAGCTAAAGAAAAAAATCAAGATAAAAACAGTAGTTTCTATCAAGATCTTTATGATATTATGAATCTTATTAATAGTGTAAGAGACAATCATGAATGGGAAGCTATTATGACAGCTCTTGGTGGCGGATACGTTGCTCCTGGTCTTTCAGGAGAACCTGCAGCAAGTGATGTTCTACCAACAGGACGTTCAATGTATAACAGTGATACAACTAAAATGCCATCTAAAGCTGCATGGTCATCAGCAGTAAACTCTATTAATCAAATATTAGTTAAATATATGAAAGATCTTGGAGAAGATACCTATCCAGAATTAGTTGCAGAAGTTATATGGGGTACAGAAGTACTTCGTACAGAAGGTATAAGTCTTGCACAATACCTATACTTACTTGGAGTAAAACCTACATGGGATAGAACAGGTAAAGTAAATGGTACTGAAGTTATACCTCTTGATGAACTTACAATAACTATTGATGGAACAGTATATCAACGTCCAAGAATAGATGTTTTTGCTACAATTGTATCAAACAACCCATACTGGCTAAGTTTATTAACAAGTGCAGTAGATCAGGTAAATGCTTTAAATGAAAGTTTTGAAGATAACTATGTTAAAAAACATTATGCTAAATTCCCAAGTACATTCAGATTATTTGGACTTAATGGAAACAAATTAGAAGGTACCGGAGTTTCAGATAGAATAAATAACATTGGTAATTTAACCCAGTCATCAAAAAGTGTGCAGGAAGAAATAGCTAGTGTATATGAATCTAGACTTAACAATGCATGGACTGTTGATGCTAATGGTAATATTGTTGTTAAAACAAATCAGACAGAATTATTTGTATGGTTATTATCCAACGTAAATCTAATAATCCAAGATTTAGATAGTACATGGAGATATCTTGATTCAGATGATTATACTGATTGGTTTGGTGGTCTTCTAAATTCAGCAAACATACATGGTGCAACACCAAGTACAATGCTTCTTGATATACGTAACAGAAACAATATAGTTTCAAATACATTATCCCAAGAAGTAAGTAAAGAAATAAGAACTACCTTAATAAATCCAAAATGGTTACAAGGTATGACATCTTCTGTTGGTGGATGGAACCAAATGGCTGCTAACTGGGAAAACCTACATAAAACAATATTCACAACACAAGGTTATCTTGAAGATGAAAATGGTAAAGCTATTTTACAAACTAACAAAGGAAACAACACAGGTGCAGTTAGTAATGAATTATATACTCAAGCAGTGAAAAATCTTGTAACTAGTGAATATTTAGTTGTAGATGCTGATTATAAGTCTTATGCTATGCAATCCATGATTGGTTGGTCCTTAACATTATTAAAAGATGGTTATTGGAAAACAACCGATAAAAAATTAGTATACGATCTTGTAAAAACATATACACGTATTGTAGTAAAATACGGTGTTGCATGTTGTCACCACACATGTGGTAACATAGAATTTAATAAATGGATTATTAAAACTGGAACTGCAATGGGTATTGATATGGCAGGTTATGCTAATGAAATGAATGCTGCAACAGAACAAGGACTTACTACTGGTCAAGGTAGTGGTAGTGGTGATGGAACTGGTTCTGGAAGTAGTGGTGGAACATCTAGTGATGGTGGAGATGGAGGAACTGCAATAGGTTCCGATTCTTTCAAAGATGGAGCAGATACTGGAAGTGTAGGTGGAATTGGATCATACACTGGAACAGGATCTTCTCAGTCAACAACTGGTAATGCTAATGGTGAACTTGCAGGAGTAGCTTCTAACGACAATGGTGCAAATTCTGGTAATGGAACAAACAATAACAACAATGGAAACAACACTGGAAATCAAGACACTAATGGTACAAATACAGGTTCTAATTCCACTTCCAACAATAATGGTAATGCTGATGGTAATTCCAACAGTACTGGAAGCGGTGATAGTACAGGTAATGCAGATTCAGGTAATGCTGATGGTGCATCTACTGGAAATAGTACTCAAAAAAATAGTGGAAGTTCTGATGTTGGTACATCAAGTACTGGTGCATCCTCTGCAGGATCAGCAGCAGCAAGTAGTTCCTCAGCAGCAAGTAGTTCCTCAGCAGCTGTTGCTGCAACTGCAACTGCAACTGCTTACGAAGTAAGTGAGAAAAGTGGAGGAAAAGCTGCTTCAAATAAATCAGCTGTTTCATTCGGTTATCTTGTAGCTATTGTTTTAATAGCACTTCTTTTCTTTGTTGGATTCAAAAGAAAAGATATTCGTGGAGATTAATAAATATCATACATGATACTTTAATAAATAATAAAATAAAAATCCCCCCTTTTTTTCTTTTATTTTTTTTATAAATAATTAGTTCTTTAAAAATAGAATTAAATCTTTTTTTTAAAAAAATTAACTTTTAATTTAAATAAACTTACACATCATGAAAGTAAGTTTTACTAAAAGAATCTATAAAAATAACAAGCATGTCTTTAAAATAATAGACTATGGTGAATATAATAAAAATACACTAACTAACCATCTACATTAACTCTTATTAAAATAATAAAAAAGTAAAAAAAAGAAATAATTAGAATTTATTCTAATTGATATTTTTCTTTGTTACGTTGGAATATTTCTTTAAACCATGTGTATGCAATTACTAATAATATTAATGTACATATCCCACGTGATGCATCATAGAATATACTTGCTGTATATGTACTTATTATAGAAGGTACTGAAATTGGTACAAAATAAAACCATGATATGTTTGTAATCCAACCATATATGAATCCCCATAATAAACCAAAAACTGCTCTAAATGGAAGACTTTCCATTTTATTAGCAAATAAACCAGAAGTATATCCCAGTAGACCAAATCCAATCATTTGATATGGAGTCCATGTTCCAATACCTGCACCAGAAATTAGTCCAAATACTATTATAGATAAGGCCCCTACCAAGAATCCACTTTCTTTTCCAAAGACCACTCCAGCCATTATAACAATAAAGAAAACTAGATCTATATGTAATATTGAACCTATAAAGTTTGCAACTACTGCTATAGCAATTAATATTGCTAACATAACAATATATTCTACAGAAGGTTTTGATTTTTCAAACATTCTGAATATTACACCTATAAATCCAACTGCCACCAATAATGAAATTATTAATGTTAATATATTCATAAGCTCCATTGTTCTTTCACATCCTTAATTGAAATTGCTTTTGGTAAATAGTTTTTAACCATTCTATTTACAAAAGTTGTATAAAAGTTATTACTTGAAAATATTTGTGTCGGTGTTGTATCTAATTGTAACGAACCATCAAAGATCATTACACATCTTTCAACACTGTCTGCTACAAAAGATAAATCATGTGTAGTCATAATTATCGTTGTCCCTTCATTATTAACTTGTTTTAGAAGTTCACCTAATTTATGATTAGATATTGGATCTAAACCTTTAGTAGGTTCATCCAATATTAATATATCAGGATTATCAAGTAATGCTTTAATAAAAGCTATTTTTTGTTGTTCCCCTCCACTACAGTCATAGGGATGGTTATTAAGAATTTTTCTAATATCAAAATAATCAACAAGTTCCATAGCATAATCAGATAATTCAATAGTTTTATTTATTGATTTATCTATTTCATTCTCTTTTTTTGATTTGTTAAATGGATTGAAGTTAAAATCTGTTTCAATTTTTGATTCACGAATATTGGATAATTCTTTTAGCACAGTATCTTCTGTAAATTGAACCATAGGATTTTGATGAACATAACTGATTTTAGTGTTCTTAGCATACTTTATTTTACCTTTCACTGGTTTTATTAGACCTGCAAGAAGTTTTAGAAATGTACTTTTTCCACTTCCATTACCACCAATAATTGTAATATATTCTCCTTTATTAACATTAAATCCAATTCCTTTAAGAATTACATTTTCTTTTTCATATCCAAACCATAAATCCTTTACTAATACTAATTCATCAGTATTTTCTACTTTAATTCTAGATAATGCTTGAAGAGGAATGTCTTTAATAATATCATCCATATTATTTAGTAATTGAATTCCTTCCCTAACACTAAGTGCAACTTCCACATCTTTAATTGAATCAAATTTGTCCTTAAGAAGTAAATTTACCCTTGTAACCTCTGGCATGTAGTACTTAAATACTTCATCATCTTTAATATCATCACAAATATTTCTTGAATCATTGATGTATTTTAAATTTCCATTCTGTAGATAAATTACTTTATTAGCAAATGGAAAAATATTATCCATTTTATGTTCAGTCACTATAATTGTAATTGAAAATTCTTCATTTAATCTTCTAAGCATTGCTAAAAAATCATATGATGCTATTGGATCTAGTTGACTTGTAGGTTCATCTAGTAGTAGGAGTTTTGGTTTTAAAACCAACAATGAACATAGATTTACTAATTGTTTCTGTCCACCTGATAGATTATTAACATTTTCATGTAATAATTTATCTATTCCAAAGAATGTGGACATTTCTGCAATTCTATTTCTTATTTCATCAGTAGGTAATCCAATATTTTCAAGGGGAAATGCAATTTCCTGAATAACAGTATCTGTTACAATTTGTGCATCTGGATTTTGAAACATGAGACCTATATCACAAGCTGATTTTTCATCATCTAACTCTTCAACTAAAATATCATCAAAGAATATTTGACCATAAGTATCCCCTGCCGGTTTTAATTCTTTTTTAATATTGTTTAACAGAGTTGTTTTTCCAGAACCTGATGGACCACACAGTAATACAAACTCACCCTCATTTATCTTAAAATTAATATCTTTTAAGACCTTTTCTTCATTATATTTGAAACTAAAATCTTTAACCTCTAAGAGTGCCATAGTATTCTCTCCCAAATTTCAATAATTATAAATGGTAATAACAGTACAACATATGCAAAGTAATATATGTTAAATGGTGTTTGACTAAATGTAAATGTGAATTTTGGATAAATCATGATTGATCCAACACCATTATATAATCCATACACAGATATTGTTGCTGTTACTAATATAAGTACTGTAAGAAGTACGTCAATTTTATTAAAGTCATATCTAAGATAACTTGTTCTTTTTGTTATATTATATCCTCTAGATTTCATTGATGATGCAGATTGCATAGCTTCTTCTAATGACCATGAAACTACCAATCCTAAATTTTGAATTAATTCTGATGTTTTTTCTGTAAATTTCAAGTCTTCATTTCTATTTTTTAATTTTGACAGTTCAAGAAGTTCGTTACTTCTTTTTTGTATCAATGGAACAAATCGCAGAGACATTATTATTATCATAGATAAGTTAGGATACTTTTTTGAAAATACATAAAGCATATCCTGATATGATACATAAGTGTTGTATGCTATAAATGTTAATGTAACTAAAAAGAAAGTTACAGCCATAATTACACCATATACTAATGCTTCAAAGGTTACATAATATGATCCAAAGATATAAATATGTGTATCTCCAACATGTGTAAAAATAGTGTTTAATAAGGTAATAAAAAGTATTACTGGTAAAAATACCTTAGTAGTACTTTTAATTTCACTTATTGATCCTTGTAATGCAATTAAGGTTAGTATTAATATCCCATAGGTTATTACATAATATGGATTATTAAATAAAAATGCAAATATTATCAGAATCAGAAAATACACTATAAAAATTGCTGGATGAATTCGTGTAATCTTCATTTTCTTTCTATCCAAAAAATTTTAAATTTAATATTT